>CAVCCL010000085.1:0-47263 GCA_963600665.1 Bifidobacterium catenulatum
GTCAGGTACCAAGGACATTTCATACCAACTGCAAACATTGCAACGATAAGAACGATTGCTACTATAGCCTTGAGCCACTCCTTCATGTTCTTGCATGTCTTCATAACTACACCAAATACCATGGCAACTACGATGAACAACATGGAAACTGTAGCGGCTGCTGCTCCATTAAAGTTCTTTGTTAAGGCTCCGTCAGCATCTGTAGCAAATCCATTGAAGGTTGATGAAACCATTGATGTAAATGCTGCTATAACAAGAAGTGTGAACAGCCAGCAGAACAGTGAGAAGAATCTTCTTCCTGCCTTGCCTATGTACTTCTCGATGACAAGTCCTATTGACTTACCACCATTTTTAACTGATGCGTAAAGTGAACCAAAATCCTGAACTGCACCGAAGAATACACCTCCGACAAGCAGCCAGAGCAGAACTGGAACCCATCCGAACATAGCTGCGATGATAGGTCCCTGTACAGGGCCTGCACCTGCTATCGATGAAAACTGATGTGCGAATACTGTAAGCTTTGACGATGGTACATAATCCTTGCCATCCTCATTTGCAACTGCTGGGGTCTTTGCATTTGGATCTACGCCCCATTTCTTGGCAAGCCATCTTCCATAGCCCAGATAGCCAGCACCTAAAACTACTACTGCGATAAGAACAATTACCAAACTATTCATATCTTTCTCCTTTCTCACGCCGTCCGGCGATATCTCATTTTTTGCAAAGAGTAAATTAAAAAAGGCTTTCGTCTTTATGCAATCTCATAAAGACGAAAGCCTGTATACTTCCGCGTTACCACTTTATTTGCCATCATAAAAGGATGACCTCTCTGACCCTATCTCGCCTGACCACTACTCACTGTCTATTGAAATAAGCTTCTATGTAACGGTAGAAAACCGGTGACACCTAGTGTCCCTGACATCTCATATCCAGGGAATTCAGTGCACTGCTCGCAGAGGATAATCATCAAAGACATACACCATCTCACACCAACCGATGGCTCTCTGAAGTATGCGATCTCTGACGACCGTATTCTGTTCTTTGCATTTGCTCTTTGTTCGTTACCTAAATTACCACCATGCTTTTATGATGTCAATAGCTTTTTTATTTTTATTCACTTTTTTAATTTAGCCTTAACGCTCGTATCTTTTCTTCTTGTAAATAAGAATTGCTCCGGAACCTGCAAGTGCAAATATCACGATCAGGGCTACTGCCTTAAGAGGCGCATTGTCTCCTGTATTTGGCTTTCCTGTAGTTGTGGTCTGCGTACTTGTACCATCCGCTGTTCCTGTAGTAGTCTCTGTGTTTGTGCCGTCCGCTGTTCCTCTCGTTGTAACCTCTGTTGTAGTCTTATCTGCCGTTGTAACCTCTGTTGTCTTATCCTCTGTTGTAGTCTCTGTGGTGACTGCTGTCGTAGTCTCAGTTGTAACCACCTCTGTTGTTGACTCAGTTGTAACCGCACCTGTTGCTGGCTCTGTGGTTGGCTCAGTTGTCGGTTCCGTGGTTGGCTCTGTTGTCGGCTCTGTCGTTGGTTCCGTGGTTGGCTCGGTCGTCGGTTCTGTTGTTGGCTCCGTGGTCGGCTCAGTCGTTGGTTCTGTTGTTGGCTCCGTGGTCGGCTCGGTCGTTGGCTCCGTGGTCGGCTCTGTCGTTGGTTCCGTGGTTGGCTCGGTCGTCGGCTCTGTTGTCGGCTCTGTCGTTGGTTCCGTGGTCGGCTCAGTTGTTGGCTCTGTTGTCGGCTCTGTCGTTGGTTCCGTGGTCGGCTCTGTTGTTGGCTCCGTGGTCGGCTCTGTTGTCGGTTCCGTTGTTGGCTCTGACTTCTTGTCCACCATAGTAATTGTAGTTACCTTGTTTTCTCCTGCTGCCACCTTGTCATCTGATACAGTAAACTTGATGTCCGCAGCTATTTCATATCCATCCGGAGCTGCTGTCTCTCTGAGGGTATATGACTTTCCTGCTGTGAGGATTCTTGTAACAGCGTGAGCTGCTGAACCGGACTTCCATGTATCGATCACATTGCCATTCTCGTCCAATATCTGAAGAGATGCACCTGCAACCGCATTTCCAGCTTCATCGACCTTATTGAACTCATACATAACAGATGGCTCAAGCCATGTTATATTGCCGTTCTCGTCTATAGATGCTGTGCTCTTACCTGTCTCCGTGTTCTTTCCGTCATCAAACTTCTTTACCTTTATATTTCCATCATTGTCAACGCCAAACTCAATGGTAATAGGTGACTCTGACACATAGCTTCCGTCTGGAGCTGAGATCTCCTCTACCACATACTCTGTGTCAAGAAGCACTCCTGCAAACTTGATCTTTCCATTTGCATCTGTCTTTGCCTTTGCGATCAGCTTAGTGCCATCTGCTGTCTTTCTTGACAGACCATATACACAGTCCTCAAGCTTAACATTCTTGTCATCCTCTGCAACCTTCACAAGCTCGATATCTCTTCTTGGAACATCATTTACAACTGTGTTGCCTGACACTCCCTTGAGCTCTGCGTATGAATCTTCATTCTCCTCTGTCACATCTACTCTGTATGTATGTGTATCAAGTATGTAATTCTCTACAGTAGCTGTCTCTTTTACGATGTATGATCCTACTTCCACATCCGCAAATGTGACAACTCCGTTTACGCTCTTTGCCTTTGCCACAGGTGTGGTGAGTGCTGTGTCATCTGCCTTGTAAAGAGTAAACTCTACTCCGCTGAGCTTCTTTGTCACATCTCTGTCGGCTGAACATGTCTCGTTTATAAGTCCTGTCTTGTTAAATCTGATAGATCCTGTCTTAGGTGCTACTGCCTCTGCATCGTCGAGCATTGCGATAACTCTTCCTGATGTGAGTGCCTTGTAGTCATTGAGAACGCCTGTTATGCTTCCGTCCTTAGCAACGACAAATGAAATATCTGTAGCGATCTTGTATCCGTTTGGAGCGGATATCTCATGGATAGTGTATGTCTGTCCTGCCTTTAACAGCTTTCCTGAAACTGTGTACACTGATCCATCTGACGTCCAGCTCACAAGAGCCTTTGCTCCTTCGCTGTATGCGCCCTCATACAGTGCCATCTCTGCGCCTGCAAGCTCAGAGCTTACACCATTTGTAACGCTTACCTTGCTGATACCGATATCACCGATGGTATCGTCCTTCATTGTGAGTTCTTTGCCATTGACACCTGATATGTTTCCATTCTCATCAACAGTAAACTCGATATCTGCTGCATATGTATATCCGGTTGGTGCTCCAGTCTCTTTCAGTGTGTATTTACCCGGCTTAAGTGTTATATCCTTTGACACCTTATCCTGGAAGCTTGTCTTTGCCTTGGTATCTACTGTTATTGTCTTCGCCTTGTCTCCTGATACCCACTCGGCGATCTTTTCATTGCCGTCATACAGGCTGAGTGTTGCACCGGCAAGCTCATCCTCACTTGCAATAGCCTTCTTACTTATTGTAATTGTATATGTTGTGACCGGCTCTGTAGTTGGTTCTGTTGTCGGCTCGGTTGTTGGCTCTGTTGTTGGTTCCGTTGTTGGTTCCGTTGTTGGCTCGGTTGTTGGTTCGGTTGTCGGCTCCGTGGTTGGCTCCGTTGTCGGCTCTGTCGTCGGCTCCGTCGTTGGCTCTGTTGTAGGCTCTGTCGTTGGTTCCGTTGTCGGTTCCGTCGTCGGCTCTGTCGTCGGCTCCGTGGTTGGCTCTGTTGTCGGTTCCGTGGTTGGCTCCGTTGTCGGCTCTGTCGTTGGTTCCGTTGTTGGCTCTGTCGTCGGCTCCGTGGTTGGCTCTGTTGTCGGTTCCGTGGTCGGTTCTGTTGTAGGCTCGGTTGTCGGCTCGATCGTCGGACCTGTGGTTGGCTCTGTTGTTGGTTCTGTAGTCTCTGTTGTCTCTGTTGACTCAGTTGTCTCAGTGGTCTCTGTTGACTCGGTCGTCTCTGTTGTCTTGTCAGAATACGACTTTGTCTTATTATATGGATAGAAATGTGCCTCTGCACTGCATGAAGAAATACTCTTTGCGATTACATTTCCCTCGAAGTTTCCTCCACCTATTGACACATCCGCATCCGGTGCAACCAGATGTCCTGAAAGTCCTGAAACGTTAACTGTTGTTGCTCCCACAACATTTGTGATAAGCTTCATACCGCCAAGATTACACTGGCTGTCTCCTGTCGTCTCCGATACGCCTGACATGTTCTTGAGAACATTGTCAAATGTTCCCCACTCGTTTGATCCATTGAACATGACCTTCTTCATGTCCCCTGATGCATCCTGATACTGACCAGGTCCGAAATTCAGTTCAACATTGTCTATGCCGACTATGTTGATCACATACTCGTTGTTTGCGAAATCATTGATAGAACTGATACCAGTTACATTTATATTTGTAAACTTATAAAATGTATCCGCATCTATCGTATAGCTGCTGTGCTTTGAGAAATCCAGATTGAGTATCTTTGCATTTGAATACTGCATGCTCTGTATGTCATCCTCAGTAACCACATATCCGGCATCCGCCATAGCTTTCGACTCACTTCTTATTCCAGAGAAGGCTGTATTAAAATCTACATACGGCTCGTCCACCTTCTCATAAAATGAATCACTGGCAGATCCATTTGTATAGTACACCTTTGTCTTATCGTAGTAATCCTTGTAGTCATTTGAAAGATTCTTGAAATAATTACCATTGTTATAATTACCTACGTTGCCAAGTGTATTGATATAACTGTTTTCTATTGCTCCATCACCGAAGGCAAGTGTGCTTCCCGTTCCTCCGCATGCAACTGCTCCTACAGTGTGCGAACCGAGGTTCAAATCTCCTTCTGTAAAAAACTGATAATTGCTCAGTACATCCCTTACTGAATACCCGCCTTGATACGTCTTTGAATTGCTGCCCGCAAATACCTGAACGCCAGACAGACAAGCTGATAATCCAGTTGCCGCTGCCAGACATATTGCCAGAGCCTTAGTACGTAACCCTTTAAGTGCCATCTCTGCTTCTCTCCTTTACTTAATTTTGTGATTAATTTTTTCTACGTTTCTAGCTAATATTATTCAAGTTATTAGTTATATTATATCAATAATTTAAGTAAATTCCAGATAAATTAGCAAAAAAACAGGTTAAAAAAGCACGTTTTAATCAAAAAAACTACTTTTTTAACCTGTTAGCTTATTTCCTATATATTCTGATGTCGTCACTTGCTCTCTGCTCTATGTCCTACCGGGATCTGAGCAAGCAGGATAGCGGCAAATATCAGACCGCATCCGGCAAGCTGTCTGGCACCCATCCGTTCTCCCAATATGAGCCATCCGGCGATCACCGAGAACACCGACTCAAGGCTCATGATCATGGAGGCAACTGTCGGATTAAGACCATTCTGGCCAACTATCTGCAGTGTATAACCCACACCACTTGACAGGATTCCGGCATAGAGTATCGGGATCCACGCATCCAATGTTCCA
This sequence comes from Bifidobacterium catenulatum, assembly GCA_963600665.1. Lineage (GTDB taxonomy): Bacteria > Bacillota > Clostridia > Lachnospirales > Lachnospiraceae > Coprococcus. The sequence goes on from CAVCCL010000085.1 coordinate 5,448, forward strand.
AGAGGCTGCGCCCATGCTATGATCCCATCCACACTGTGATGCATTTCAGAGAAGAACATCGGGATACAACTGAGGATTCCACACACCCAGAACTGTATGCAGGACATTCTCACACCATCCACAAGAGGTGAAAAATGATCTATCACAAGAATATGTATCGCAAAGAGAAGCGCACACGCAAGCACCATCAGATCACTGGACTGAAAGGTAAGCGATCCGCTCATGCAGAGCAGATACAAGCCCACAACAGCTATCACGATCCCTACCCATATATTCCATCCACACTTTTTCTTCAGAAACAATCCGAGTATCGGAACCAACAGTATATAGCATGCTGTGAGGAATCCCGCCTTTCCTGCAGGAGTACCCATGGTGAGTCCTAGCTGCTGCGCTGAACTTGCCAGAAATAACACAACTCCGCAGCACACACCGCCGATAAGAAGCTGTCTTCTGTCCACTCTGTTCTTCGGCTTCCTGTCTGACGGATTGATCTTATCGACCATCAGTATGACCGGTATGAGTGCTATTCCACCTATTATCGATCTTATACCATTGAACGAAAACGGACCAACCGCATCTCCGCCCTGCCTCTGTGCCACAAATGCCGATCCCCATATAAGTGCCGTGAGCACTAACAGCAGGGAATTTCTCACCTTCATGCTTTTCATGTCTACAATCCTCTCAAGTTATTATTTATATCCCTCTTCAAGCCTCTTCTCAAAATCCTCGCTGGTAAGCGGCTTATCGAACACATAACCCTTGAACTATGTCGCATCCAAGCTTTCTCAGATAGTCAAGCTGCACTTCAGTCTCAACACCCTCTGCGACAGATCTCTTGCCCAGCTTGTTGATAAGGCTGACGATGCTCGAGAACATCACTATATCCTGTTCCTCAGAATCATTGCCGTTGTCAAGAGGTATCAGGGATTTATCTATCTTGATGGTGTCAAGGTCGACTTCTTTTATCATGTTGAGGGATGAGAATCCTGTGCCAAAATCATCTATAGATGTGCTTATTCCCCGCTCCTTGAGCTTATTTATCACATTTGACATGATCTCGTAATTCTGATAGTCCTCACTCTCTGTAAGCTCTATCTCTATGTATCTATGCTCTATTCCGTATTTGTCCACAACTCCTACGATCCTGTCGACCAGATCGTCCTCCTCAAGATGTCTCCTTGAGAAATTCACTGATATTGGAACCAGCTTCTGTCCCTTCTCCTGTCTGCCCTTCAGGAATCTGCATGTCTGCTCAAGAACATAATAATCAAGCATACATACACTGCCCTCACGCTCAAGCTGAGGGATAAACCTCATAGGTGGAACCAGTTCACCCTGTCTGATCCAGCGGACCAGAGCCTCTGCGCCATACATGGTGCGATCTGTGAGATTTACCTTTGGCTGGTAATACACAACAAATTCTCCATCCGCCAATGCCTGAGGGAATGCTGAAAGTATCTCCTGATCATCCATGAGATGCTTCTGTATCTCCTGTGTAAATGCCACTGTGGATCCGGCGCCTCTTCTTCTGGCTGCCTGGTAAGCTATACTTGTCCTCGCCATGACATCCCTCGGAGCTGCAATTCCGGCAAGACCTGCAACACCAACGGTTGCTCCAAGCTGGAATTCCCTGCTGATCGACTGCCACTCATGGCTGATATGCATGTCCTTTATCTTGCCGATAAGCTCCTCTGCATTCTCATTTCTGCATATAACGACAAAGTTATCGCCGCCAAGTCTGGCAATGAGCTCATCCGGCTCAAGAAAACTCTTGACCTTCTGTGAATAATTTCTGAGTATGACATCACCCTGGGAATACGTGAACACCTTATTCACATATTTAAAATTATGAATGTTGTAGAATATTCCGGTATAACCGTCGATCCTTCCAGTCTTCATAAGTCCGACAACATAATACATCAGGGCATCCTGATTGGCCACGCCTGTATTGATGTCCGTCCTCATGACCTTGTCTATCATCCACTGGGACATGGTCCTGTTATACTGATAGAATATCTCCTTGAATATAAACTGGTGAATACTTGCCTCTTCATCTGTGTAGTCGGCTCCCTTAGGGTAATCTGTGATCAGAACTCTTCCACCTGTGTTTATAGCGATATCCAACTCCAATGCTCTGCCGTATGCATCGCAATTTGAATCATATAAAACCGAATCATAATGCTGACCATCCGGCAGTAACCTGTTCTTCGGAAGCTCAAGAGTCAGCTCCGCCTTTCCAAGTCTCAGCCTGTCCGCAAGTATGGCCAATCCCTTCTTTATACATTTCTCCCTCTCTTCGAGTGTATTCACATCCGCACCTATAACCTCGAAAAAAGTTTTCATCTGTTCGTCAAACTGTATACAGTCCCTCACGCATTCTCCTCCTTCCACGTCACTACAATCTCTCCTCAAATGCGTTTATATAACTTAAAATCTATTAATATTTATTAACAACTCTGTTTATTATAACAGCGTTCTACTCAATACACAATGTAATTTACTACCCCTAACGCTTTTTTCCCCAGAAAAACAGAGCCACTGTACCGGGGCCTGTATGGCTGCCTATCGTAGTTCCCACATAGTTTATTTCAACCTTACCATTAAGCTTAGGAAATCTCTCCTCAACCAGCTTTGCCACTGCCTTTGCATCATCCATGCATGCAGACTGGGAGATATAACATTTGCCTGAATAGTCAAGTCCATCCTCCGCATTCTCCTCCATACGCTTCACGATCTCCTGAATGACCTTCTTCTTGCCCCTTATCTTGGAACGTGGGATCAGTCTTCCCTGATCGTCCATGTTCAGAAGCGGGCAGATACCAAGTATGGTTCCTACCGTTCCCGCAGTCTTGGATATTCTACCACCCTTGATATAGAATGTGAGGTCTGTTGAGAAGAACCAGTGGTTGAGATTCAATTTGTGTTCCTCTATCCAGTCATACACCTCATCTATGGACTTGCCCTCATCTCTCATTCCGGCCAGCGTGTCCATGATAAGGCCGTATCCAGATGACGCGCCGAGAGAATCCACCACATATATCTTCCTGTCTGGGAACTCCTCAGACAGATCTTCCTTCGCAATGTTCGCCGAGTTGATGACTCCGCTTATACCCGACGAGAGTGTCAGATGCAGGATGTCATACCCCTGCTCAAGATATGGCTTCCAGAAGTCATAGAACTCATCCGCATTGACCTGGGACGTCTTTGTCTCCGCACCGTCCGCCATCTTCTTGTAAAATTCCTCAAATGGCATGGACTGTCCAAGATCGTCTGAATGTTCCACTCCGTCGAGCTCGTAGTGAAAACATATATATTTTACATCTATCTTCTCAAAATGCTCCTTTGTGAGATCCGCCGTCGAACAGCAGCTTATTATATATTTTGACATTGCCTGTTCCACCTTTCATAACCGATATGACGCCATTCCTTTCATGGCTGCCCGTCTATACATTATCTACTATTGTATCATCATAAGCATTTTATTCATAGTCATAAATACGACAAAACCACATAAAAACATCCACGACACATTGTTTTTAAAACTATGTCGTGGATGTGCATATTATCTACTTAAATTTTTAAAATATAGTAGTTATTGCAAGCCTCTCTTCTATCAGCTTTTTAGCGGTGTCGAACCGGTCAAGATAGTCTCCCGATATCGTCTCGCAGTGGACTCCATGGCGGTCAAACCATGCCTTAAGCAGGTCACTGTAGTATCTTCTCTCCCGCATGATATCCTCATTTCTGGTTCCATCCTGAACGAAGGCCGTTCCGTCAGGATCAAGGAACAATACCAGATCCCATTCATTTGTCGCATGTATCGCATCTGCCATATCTGTGAGCCTGCGTTTCTGTCCGTCATCATCCATGAGCAGGTCACAGTAGAAGCCTGTGGTCAGAGCATCGGTATCCACAAACAGCAGTCTGTTGCTATGTCTTGCCGCCCTGCGGACCTCATCTTTCTGTCTGATGAAATTCTCAACGAGATCATCTTCAATCATAAAATCCTCTCCCCCCGCATACTCACAGGTGTCGCGCCCTATCTCCCGGACAAAATTCGTGTTGTATGCCAGTGCAAGATTTTCGACCAGTGTAGATTTTCCAGTGGATTCACCGCCGACCACCAGAACCTTTCTGACGTAGTGATCCCTGCACACCTCCGGAATATACTCCCAATGCGCCGTCGCCCACTCACGGATCTCTGTCGAAGATACCGGAACCTCCGCCCTGTCAAAGTACACGACTTCACTCTCTGGACAGTACAGGCTCTCAAATCTGCCAGTTCCAAGATAATCCGAACCACAGAACACCGCATTTATCGGCTTTCCTATCGTGTCCTTGATATCCTGTGCTCCCTTTTCCCAGTAATAATCCGTATTGTATTCTTCTTTTGAGACCGCTTTGTCCTCTATCATGATTATCTTTACATTTGGCAAATGTCTTGTGCTGTTGAGTATCCAGCGATATCTCAGTTCCTTGGAGGTGGACTCTCTGCCCTCACACCAGCTTATCATCACATAAAGCTCTTCGCACACCGCCGCAGCACGTATGATGTCATGTACGTGCCCTATGTGAAGGGGATCAAACGATCCTCCATACATTCCTACCTTATACTTATACATAATTTGTCAGCCTCCTCACTCTGTCAAAGTGCCGTCTTCGCAAACGTTTGCTTCATCCAGACTATTTCTTCTGACCTCACGCTCCCATCTGACGCACATGATAATAGCATTGCCCAGGTACACTATCCACATCAGAAGGGTTGCTATATTGTCGTTGCCACTCACGAAGTTTCGCGCCCACATATATATCGTGAACACATCCACTGCGATCCATATCCACCACTGCTCCGCGAACATCCTGACCGATACAACCATCGCCACCACAGATGATACCGTTGTAAATGCGTCCACAAATGGCATGGCATCACCGAGTCTCTTTAACAGCAGACCATACAGGAATGTGCCAAGCGCCACCGCCAGCACCATGAGTATCCTGCCCACAGCTTTCATGTGTTTCTTCCTTACCTCATGAGTATCATCGTTCATGTGCTTTGACCACACATAAAATCCTACAAACTGCATAGGCACATAATAGAGTGCATTGAGCATCGTCTCGCCGTACAGTGCTGCCTTGTACGATATGATCGCGTAAAGCACAGTATTCACAAGACCAAATATGTATGCTGACAGCTTGCCCTTTCCTGTGCAGACTACACAGATCACGCCTGTGGTGGACGATATGATCCCCATGACCGTATCATCCCAGTATATGGACAGCCCCACGATGACCGCACATGCGATGAACAGCCATGTGACCTCAAGCTTCTTCCAGCCCTCTATCTCATTTGTTATAAATTTTTTCAATGTCATATAATCATTCCTCCCCACTTGAACATCAATCCACTGCACTATACTCTCTACTGTCTTGCATTCTTCCTTCGTGTGAACAGTTTGGCAGGTCTGTATCTCTCTCCCTCCTGGATGTACTCCGTCTCCTCAACGTGATCCACTATCTTTCTTCTAAAATTCGGCGTGGTGAGCTCCCTGTCCCATATCTGCTCAAATACGTTCTGAAGTTCAGACAGTGTGAACCTTTCCGGGAGCAGATCAAATGCCAACTCAGGGTCGCGCTCCAGATCCTCCCGGAGTCCGAGGACAGCCTCAGTTATGATCCTCGCGTGATCAAATGCCAGCCCCTCGCACTCCTCTATATCGTAGCTGTCCGAACTGCGTCCGCATGTACTCATATCTGTTCTGCGCAGCATTGCCGTAAGCCTTATATGAGAATCTGCATTTTTAAGAACCAGCCTGTATCTTTTTGCATTTCCAACTGTAGCTGAATCTTCTTCATTTATCGCAATCTTCTCTCCATCGCCCGTAATGTCTGTCAGTTCAACCGTGAACCATCCCGCATCCTGAGCATCATCCCCCGCCTTCACCAGGCACCTCTCTCCGTCCATTAATGCCATGTAGGTCGAGGATATGACCCAGCCTCTTGGATCTCTATCCGGTTCGCCATACACCCCGACAAGCTTGACATACGCATCGCCTATACCAGTCTCCTCGCAGAGTTCTCTCCTGGCAGAATCTATGACGTCCTCACCTTTTCTGCAGAATCCGCCAGGCATAGCCCAGCACCCCTTATATGGATATCCGCCCCTCTTTACGAGAAGTATCTTCAATCTCTTATCCTGAGGCCTTCTTGTGTTGTCCCGCTCTCCATCTGCCATGATGGCAAATACTACTATGTCCGCCGCCACCGAAGGTCTATCATATTTTGTCAGATCATATCCCGCAAGGAATTTCTTTTCTTCGTCACTCATCTCGTATGTCTTCATAAGCCGCTATATCCTCCTGTACTTTCCCGCTGCCATCTGTCTCTATCTGCCTGCAAACCTATATTCATCCGTCAACCGCTGCAATTATCTGTCTCCGTCTGCCGACAAGCTACCAGCTCCCCGTCATCTTCCACCTTTATCTGACTACCTCCACCTGGCACATCGCCATAGTCGTCAGCGCAGCCTCATGGCTCTCCGGTGTCACCCCGGCGCAGCACTTCGCATCGACCTTCACATTTATCTCAGGGTACAGAGCTTTGATTATCAGGGCATTCGATACAACACATATATCTGTGCAGAGACCTACCATCTCAACATCCTGAAGATCAAAGTCTCCCCATCCTGTGTATCCAAAGCTGGTCTTGTTGATGTATATAGCTCCCGGCACCTCCAGACCGTCTGCAATCTCCCATCCCTTAGTCTCCTCTATACAGTGAGGGACAGGGAGATGTCGTCCTTCATTTGTATCCATGTAGTTATCATAATGTGTGTCCCTTGTGAAAATGATCTCATCCCCGCGGTCAGCGTACTCTCTGATCTTCGCCTTCACGTTCTCCACGATGGATACTGCCTCCTTTGTGCCGAGGGCACCATCGATAAAATCGTTCTGCATATCTACTACTATAAGTGTCTTTTTCGTGTTATCAGCCATAATTCTTCTCCTTATTATTATTTTGATAATATCTCCAAGCTGTTTATATATATTATTATCATTTTGATAATATGTCAACCCATTATTTGAAACTCAATAAAAAAAGCGGCATAGCTGATATTCCACGTTCCAAACGAAACCCGCATGTCAGCTATGCCGCACCTTTATATTTCTATCATATTTTTTATATACAACACACTATCAGTTCACGCTCTGCTTCAATTTCCTGAGCAGTACAAATGCAAAGAACAGCACCGATATAACCGCGAACACTGCACCTACAAAACCGATGTATGATATCGCACCCTTGTCACACACGATTCCGCCTATCCAGCTTCCACCTCCGATACCGAGGTTGAAAAGTCCTGAATATATGGCTGTCGCAACTGCGGAACCCTTCTCATCCACGCTTCTGATGACCTCCGACTGCGTGGTCACATTGAACGCCATGGCTGTTATTCCCCAGAACGCGCAGAGGATGATCATGGTCGCCAGCGTCTTTGACGCAGGAAGCAGAAGCAGCAGCCACACAAGAAGAGTCGCCATGACTGTACCGATGAATGCAAATCTGTGCTTGTCATAAAGCTTTGAGAACAGATAGCTTCCGAGAAGTCCCATCGCTCCAAATATCAGAAGCACTACAGTGATAACATTGTTCTGAAGCTTTGCAACCTGCTGCATGAACGGCTCTATATAACTGTACACCGTGTAGTATCCAAGCACGAACAGTATCGTCTGAATATACAGGCAGATGAGCACCGGATTCTTCAGAAGAGCAGGGAGATCCTTCACATGGAACTGCTCACCGCTTGCGATCTTAGGGAATACAAATGCCATGTACACCAAAACCGCAAATGCTATGATTCCAACGATGAGGAATGTTACTCTCCAGCCCATGTACTGTCCAACAAGTCTTCCAAGCGGAAGTCCGGCTATGGTAGCTATAGACGTACCTGTGACTACCATGCTCAGTGCAAATGATCTGTGCTCCTCATTTACAAGTCTTATGGCAACCGGTGAAGCTATCGACCAGAATATCGCATGGGTACACGCAACGCCTATACGCGATGCCATGAGCACTCCGTATGTCGGCGCGATCACGGACATGATCTGGCATATTCCAAACAGTGCGATCGTTCCCATGAACAGCTTCCTGAAATCTATCTTTGACACAAGAAGTATGAGCGGCAGCGACAGCAGCATGACTATCCACGAATACACCGTGATAAGCATTCCCGCCTTCGACTCCGATATGCTGAACGACTTTGCAATGTCTGTCAGCAAGCCAATTGGCATAAATTCCGATGTGTTGAATATGAACGCCGAGACGGTCATTCCCACAAGCGGAAGCATTTCTTTTCTCGTCAATCTACTCTTCATATTTATTCCTCTTCCTATAGTATGTGGTATATATGATTATTTTTTTGTTCACCAGCCACATATTATAAGAAATGGAATTATGAGTCAATGCACTTTTGAATGATTATACTGTCCAAATGTTAGATTGTACAAAAAAGAAGACCGGAAACACTCCGGTCTTCAGGGTTAAGGGAAAATTTTATGTGAAAAATTGTAGTACACTTACTTTACCGCGAGTCTCTCAAGAGCCTCACTCTCTTCCGGAATCGATCTGAGTCCTCCGCGCTTTTCAACACACAGGCTCGCCACCGCATTTCCATATCTTGCATACTCTGCAAGCTCATCTATACTGAACTCCTCCAGTCTCTTGTCCGCCCTTATAAGCTGCGATACGAACGCCCCCCAGAACGAATCTCCAGCTCCGGTTGTGTCGACCACATGGCTGACAAATCCAGGAACTTTTCTGCTGCCATCCCTGCTGCATATCAGCACACCCTCACTTCCCAGGGTGACCGCAACAAGTCTGACACCTGTTCCCAGAAGATACTCCGCAGCCTCCTTCGGATCAGCAAATGGTGTGAGGAGTACCGTCTCCTCATCCGAGAGCTTCATTATATCTACAAACGGGAGAATACTCTTCATTCTCTCCATCGCATTTTCTCTGTTGTCCCACAGCGGCTCTCTGTAATTTGGATCATAGGATATCACCGCTCCGTATTTTCTCGCCTCTCTCACCGCCTGGAATGTGGTGGTTCTGGCCGGTTCATCCGTGAGAGACAGCGAACCTATATGGAACACCTTTGTGTCTCTTAGCAGGTCGGCATCCACTTCCTTGTAACAGAGCATCGTATCCGCTCCCGGCTTTCTGGCAAATGAGAATTCACGTTCTCCGTTCTCATCCAGAGTGACAAATGCCAAAGTAGTAAATACCGTGTCATCGACAACTATACCTCTGGTATCTATCCCTGCCTGCTTTGCCGTCTCAACAAGGAAATTGCCATGCATGTCATCCCCGACCTTTCCTATAAATGCGGTCTTAAGTCCGGCCTTGCTGACTGCCGTGAGCATATTCACCGGAGCGCCTCCGGGATTCTGCTCGAAGAGCTTCATCCCGGAATCAGTGCTTCCGGCAGGGGTAAAGTCTATCAGGAATTCACCAAGAGCCACAACATCATATTTCTTTTCCATGTTGGATCCTCCTTGTGAATTTTACTTTCCTGTGATCTCTATATCATAGAATTCTACTCTTGCATCCTGTGCCAGAAGTCCTGTCTCAAACTCAGGCTTTGCATATATCCTGTATGTAAATGCCACCTGTTCTCCGACAAATACCTCCACCATATCATGGTCAACGATGATCTTCACATCTATCTCGCTGCCCTCTGTTATGTCAAATGTCTTCTCGCACACTCTGACTCCATCAGGGCCCGGCTCCGTTGCAGGAGGCACAGCCTGACAGGACTGAACCCAGAACGGGTCAACTCCCATAGGAAGATTTACCAGTGACACTCTCTGCATGGCCACATCGAACTCAAGGAGAAGGCATCCGCTTGCTTCCTTGTCTGACTTGAGCAGTATACCGAAATGGTCATACACCTCTCTAGGCATGATCTTGCACTTCAGCATATAGCTCTCCTCGTTGTGTCCAAGGAATCCGTATGTACATGTGCTTACTGAATCCATCTCAACCAGTCTGTCTCCGTGAAGCTCAGCATTTCCAAGCACAGGGATGTAATCCCATGCCACAGGCTTCTCAAATACATGCTCATATTCCTTTGGAAGCTTTACATCAAGTCCTCCATCCGCTGTGGCAATAACCTCATGTGGCACGCAGAAGGTTCCGCCCCAGTACCACTCGCCTCTGTCGCTTCTGTCAGCTCTGTCGTGAGCCCAACCGAAGTAGAATCGCCTGCCGTCATCATCCTGCATGGACTTTGCCGCATAGAATCTTCTTCCGCCTATGCCATCCTTCTTTGGCTTTCTCCATGGGCCAAATGGTGACTTTGCAACTCTGTATATTGTATTTACATATTCTGAGAATCTTGAGTATGAGAGATACCAGTTGTCTCCCATCTTGTACATCTCAGGGCACTCAGGACAGTTGGTGTGTCCCGGTGAATATATCGGTCCGTAGTATTCCCAGTTCACCAGATCCTTTGACCTGTAGAGAACGATACATCCTCTTCTTGTTATCGGCATATCCAGTCTTCTCGCTGATATGAGGATCCAGTAGCATTTGTCCTCCTCATTGTAGAAGACATATGGATCTCTCCAGTCAAGCTTCTCGTAGAGCTCTATCATAGGTGTGATGACCGGATTGGCCGCATCCTTCACCCATGTGATTCCATCGTCGCTTGTCGCATGGCATATGGTCTGCTGATACTCTGCGGTGAGGCAGTAGCCTGTGTAGAATGCATGGTATTTGCCCTCACCGTATATGACTGAGCCCGTCCATACTCCTGATGCATCCGGCTCGTCACCCTCACCCGGGTAGAGCGCTGTAGGAAGTTCCTCCCAGTGTACCAGATCATCTGATACACTGTGACTCCATGTAGTCCTGAGTCTTGCAGGGTACACTGTTGTTCCCGGAGGGGAAGTCAGTGAGAATATATGATATTTGCCCTCGTGGTAGAAAGGTATTGCATCTCCCGTGGAATCCGCGAAGGACATCTTTCTAAAAATCTCCATATTTTCAGTCCTCTCTTTCTACTAGTTTGCTGCCAGCTTCTTCTTTTTGAGAAGCTCAAGCTTACCCTTCTGTCCGTCAAGGAGTACCGCACATGCTATGATGAGACCCTTGATGATGAGCTGCCAGTATGATGACACTCCGATAAGGTTAAGACCATTTGAGATGATTCCGATGACCATGGCACCAAATACTGTTCCACTGATCCTTCCTTTACCACCTGTCATGGAGGTTCCACCAAGTACGCAGGCTGCGATGGCATCAAGCTCGTATCCGCTTCCAACTGAAGGCTGGCCTGAGTACATTCTTGAACAGAGTACAAGTCCTGCAAATGCTGAGAGAAGTCCTGATATTGTGAATACTATGATCTCTATCTTCTTGATAGGTACACCTGAAAGTCTTGCGGCCTCGCGGTTACCACCTATCGCATATACATATGTTCCGAACTTTGTCTTGCTGAGGATGAAGCTGAACAGTATGATGAGCACAACCATGTACACTACAGGAAGTGGGATCACATTGAACAGATATCCTGTACCGATCTCGATGAAAAGCTTGTTGGTGATACGTGTTGACTGTCCACCTGTGTATACATAAGCTATACCACTTGCTATGTTCATCATGGCCATTGTGATGATGAATGCAGGCACCTTGAAATTGGCTACTATGAAACCACTTACAAAGCCAGCCGCTGTGCCGACCAGAAGGCCTGCTGCTATCGCTACGCCGAGAGGAAGTCCCTGGTTAACTATAAATCCTACGGTCAGAGTTCCCGACATGGCTACTATCGATCCAACTGACAGGTCGATGTGTCCAAGTATGATTATGAGTGTCATTCCAAGTGCTATGTATGTGTTGATCGATATCTGTCTAAGCACTGATATGATGTTGTTGGTCGTTAAAAACTTGTCTGTGGCAAGTGCTACGGCCACACACATGATTATCAGAACCACTATGATTCCTATGTTGCCCTTGACTATGGATGTCAGGGGATTGTTCTTTAATATAGAAGTTGCTTTTGAATTCTTCTTTGTCTCGCCCATATTATTCGATACCTCCTGCAGCGTATTTCATTATCTCTTCCTGTGAGAGCTCGTCCTTTGACAGCTTCTTCACCAGTCTTCCGGCTCTGACCACACATACGTTGTCGCACATGTTGATGATCTCAGGAAGCTCACTGGATACCATGATTATCGCTATGCCTTCCTTCGCCAGTTCGTTGATTACTGTATATATCTCAAATTTTGCATTTACATCCACGCCTCTGGTCGGCTCATCCAGAATGAGCACATCCGGCTTGGTTGCAAGCCATTTGCCCAGAACTACCTTCTGCTGATTTCCACCTGACAGGCTGCCCGCCTCAATCTCAGGTGACGCCGCCTTGATCCTCAGTCTCTGTGAATAATGATCAATGACCTCGCCGCGCTTCTTCTCGCTTATGGCTATTCCATTCATATAGAATCTGAGGGATGAGAGTGTGAGGTTGAACGCCACGCTGTTGCCGAGCACCAGTCCCTGCTTCTTTCTGTCCTCAGGAACCAGAGCTACGCCTGACTTGATCGCCTGCATCGGATTCTTGAAGTGTACCGGCTTTCCGCCGAGTATCACCTCGCCTGATGTAGGCTGTGTGGCACCAAATACCGCCTCCATGATCTCGCTTCGTCCGGCACCGACAAGACCTGAGAAGCCCAGGATCTCGCCCTTGTGTACCAAAAAACTTATATCTTCAAAGACACCTGTCTGCGAAAGATCCTTTACCTCCAGAGCAACCTCTGCCTTGTCCATGTCACAGTAATCCCTGGCATAGAAGCTCTCCAGATCTCTTCCTACCATCATCGCAACCAGCTCATTTGGGTTGGTCTCAGATGTCTTTTTTGTTCCTACGTATGCACCATCCCTGATGACGGTAACCCTGTCAGATATTCTGAAGAGCTCCTCCATTCTGTGGGAGATGTAGATTATACTTACCTGTTTCTTTCTGAGATTCTCAATGATCTCAAATAACTGTTCCACCTCTTCATTTGAAAGTGATGAGGTTGGCTCATCCATAACTATGATCTTGCCGTTGAATGAGACCGCCTTGACGATCTCCACCATCTGCTGCTGTGCGATGGTCAGATTCTCTACTATCGTGTCTGCTTTTATATTCACACCGAGGGATGATATCATCTCCTCTGCTCTTCTGTTCATCTCTGCAAAGTCCAGCGTTCCAAGCTTTGTCCTTATCTCTCTGCCGAGAAACAGGTTCTGTGCCACCGAAAGATATGGAACAAGTACGATTTCCTGATGTATTATTCCTATACCATTTTCTCTGGCAGCCGGAACTCCGTTGATCTTGACCTCCTTGCCATTTACCTTGATGATTCCGCTGTCGGGCTGGTAAATTCCGCCGAGGACCTTGATCAGTGTGGACTTTCCTGCACCATTCTCACCGAGCAGTGCATGTACCTCTCCCAGCTCAAGGGAAAAGTCGATGCCACTTAAAGCATATATTCCGGAGAAGCTTTTCTTTATCCCTATCATTTCCAGAACTGTCTGTCCCATATTAAACCTCCAAGTTTCTAAAATAGATCTCTTGTTATCCTGTTTTTTTCGGGATGGTGTCCGGAGATCTAAGATCCCCGGTCTCTCCCATGTTATATACATCTACGTTGTGTCATATCTGTCCAGCCCGGGTTAATCCCCGTGCTGTTATGCCAGCTTCGATCCGGCCTTACTGCCAGTCGTTAACTGTCTGCTCAGCCTCATCCTTGAGTACGAGGTGTGAGTCAAGATATACCTTCTTCTCGTCGATTGTTGTATCTCCGCCTACATACTTCTGTGCTGCGTTGAATGCGTACTCAGCGATCTGTACAGGAACCTGACATGCAACTGCTGTGAACTCGCCATCGAGAAGTGCCTGCTTGCCATCTGGTGAAGCGTCGATACTGTACACACCGATCTGGCCTGTCTTGTTGGCTGCCTTAACTGCTGCTGCAGCACCAAGTGCTGAAGGATCATTGATACAGAAGAATGCCTGAAGATCTGTGTTTGCTGTGATGATATCCTCTGCAAGGCTCATTGATGCATCGAGTGCAGCCTCACCATCCTGCTGTGCTACGATATTGAACTTGTCTTTGTTATCACCGAGTCCGTCAAGGAAACCATTTACACGGTCTACACAGCTCTCATTTGATGGGAAGTCAAGGATCGCAATGTCTGCTCCATCTGGATAATCCTTAGCCATCTGCTCACCTACAAGCTGTCCTGCCATGTAAGCATTTGTTCCAACGAACTGTGTTACGAAGTTCTCTATGTCATCCTCGATAACTGCTGTATCTACATTGAAGATTGGGATTCCTGCATCCTTGATCTCTGCAAGACCTGATGTGATACCTGCTGAATCAACCGGAATGATGAACACTGCGTCGTATCCACTGTTTGCCACGTCTGATAACTGGCTGAGCTGTGTGTTCAGATCGTAGTCAGGATCAAGACATGTATATGATATTCCGTTCGCATCGCAGAGCTCTTTGAGCTTGGCATCTATCGAACTCTGGAATGTGTTGTTGAGTGTGTTGGTACAGAATGCAAATGACAGGTCAGATGACTTTGTGCTCTCCTGCTTTGTACCTGAATCAGATGAATCGCTGCCCGAAGCGTTTCCTGATCCTGATCCACAACCTGCCAGTAAACTGAGTGACATGCACAGGCATGCTCCAACTGCTAATAACTTTTTAAATTTTCTCATAATTTTTACCTCCACTATCATGTGTTTTCTTTGCTAACTCGTTGTCGAAAAACTGTTCTTAACTGGTTTTATTTACGTAAATTTTAAACTGTTTTTCGTTCCTTGCATGGTTTGATGATATATCCTTTGTCGGTTATTGTCAATAATTAGTGTTTTATTTATTGTTTATTCGTCGTTGTGCATAAATAACACTCGATTGCATTATGGGGTTCGCGGGTCTTTTGCTTGTTTTTACGTAAATATTTGCATAGTATACCATAATTATAGGATTTGTAGTGTATGATTGACTCCTGTGTGCAAACGCAAAAAAATCCGCCAGAAAGATACAATTTTCTCTCTGACGGAATTTTTCCATTAAAAAAGATTCAATTTCTAACTCTATCTCAGTCTGTCCGGCATGGACTCATGGAAGATCTCCTTCCATGCAAGCCTGAGCTGCTTTGGCTCAACCTGATACGGCTGGACACCCACATACTTTGGAAGCTGTTCTTCACTTACCAGAGACTTGGCAACTACTGCTGCGGCTGCTCTTCCCTGCTCATACGGTCTCTGTGTGCTGAGTCCTTTGACAATTCCTTCCTCCATGCACCGGGCAATTCCATGGTCAAGATCCGTGGTGAACACCGCCACGTCCTCTCGTCCAAGCTCCTTGAGAGCCTTTATGACCAGAAGTGCCGGCTGATCCCAGCTCACATACAATGCCTCAATCTCCGGGTTGGCAGTTATCACGTCCTTGGCTACCTGATAAGCATTGGATATCTCTCCAAATCCTCTCACCGTGACTATATCAACATCCGTGTATGTATCCTTGATTATCTTCTCGGCAGCGTTATCTCTGACTCTCGTTCCATAGAATACCGCTCCATGGATGATGAAGCCAACCTTCTTTTTCTTATTATCCTTGCAATATTCTCCCAGCATCCTTCCTGTATTCGTTCCGTTCTCCGACTCATTTACCGACACACAGGATACATAACTGTTCTTGGACATTCCCTCCGGGACATTGCTTATAAATACCAGTTTTGACACCTTGGAGAGTTCCTGGAACTTCTCTCTGGTACGGCTGTCATCCGCTGGGATGGCGATCACCGCATCCGGCTTCTGAAGCCTGATTCCATCGAGCTGTGCATTCTGAAGCTCCGAGTCAAAGTGAGCATCCATAACCGACACCACATCTATGCCAAACTGCTCCAGCTCCTCACGGATTCCCTTCTCATGAAGCTCCGCCCAGGACGTTCCTGTATAATGGAATGATATGGCCACCCTGAAATGTCCGGCCTTCAGCCTCTGCTTCTCCTCCTTCGTCAGCACCACGGAGTCCGGGGCTGCTGCCTTGTCGCCAAATGGACCATTATCCAGCATCTTGGTGGATTTTCTGACAACCAGTTCCACATCCGCATAGCAGTCGTGTGAAATGACCGCACCTGTATTGATCTTCTCGAAAAGCATTCCAACCGCCTTGGTGCTTAAGCCTTTCACATCTCTTCTGAGTATGGTGAGTGGTGGATATGTAAGTTCAGACCAGCTCTCGTCACCGAATCCCACCACGGATATCTCATCCGGACAGTCGATTCCCAGATCTCTCAGTGTCTTCATGAGATAGAGAGTTATTCTGTTACCTCCCGCCAGAACGGCGGTCGGCCTGTATCTGCGGAGCGCCTTCTGGATGACGAGCATACAGTCATCCTCTCCATTTTCCAGGGTCACATCCACTATGTTCGCATCATTTGTGTTGATGTTGTACTTCTCCAGTGCATTTAAAAAGCCTCTCGTCCTCTCGTCCTTCGTTGTGCTGTCCGTGCTCTCCCGGAAGAACAATACATTCTTGTGACCGCTGGACAGCAGGTAATCCGCGCCCTTGAATATGGCTTCCCTGTCGCGGAATTCCACGGAATCTATTCCCTCTCCGAGGATATTTCTTTCCACACAGACAAACGGCATCCCCGACTGTATGAGCTTCGTATAGTTGGATGCCACATCGCTCACCGGCGCATGTATGATTCCGGCAACCTTCTTGTTCACCAGAAGTCCCGCCAGCACCTGCGCCTCCTCCTTGAGGTCATTGTCCGTTATCGCCACAAGAAACTGATACCCCTGCACGCTGACAAGCTGCTTCACATATGCAACCATGTCCCTGTATATCGTACTCTCTATATTCGGGATCACCGCAACGATAGTTGACTCCCGTCCAACAAGAAGCTTCCGCTCTTTATCTGCGATCTTTGCCTGGTATCCGGTCTCAACTATGATCTTCTCTATCTTATCAACAAGCTCCGGCCTGACGTACCTCGTCCTGTTGATGACGTGGGAAACTGTAGCTATGGACACCCCTGCCATATCCGCGATCTCTTTTATTGTAACCTTTGACTTGCCCATACCTCGTCCTTTCTCCCTTACCTCAGATACAATTCTGCATTTAAATGCAATGCTTCATCCAAATTCGAAGCTCCATTCAAATTTAATTCTACTTCCAAACGCTTCTTCCGTACATTGCCACCGGCAACGCCCTTTTCCGATATTATAATCTACTTTTCTATGTTTGTGCAACCACTGTCACCACCCAGACTGCCGGCTCTGTTGGAGGGCTACCGGCTCTGCGATGGCTACCGGCTCTGCGATGGCTACTGGCTCTGCGATAGCTACTGTCACCATGCAGTTGCCGCCCCCACCAGTCCATAAAACAGCACAAATTTTTCGCAAAATGTAGACAAAAAGATGAAAAGATACAAAATAAGAAATTTCTGTATCTTTTCATCTTTTTTCATCACATTAGATACAATTTTGTGTGCAAACAGACGTTTTTATTCCCAAAAGATAAAAACGCCAAGTTATTTCCCGGTATTTCCCGGGGGGCGCAGATACTTAGTTCTGCCAGTTGATGTTCTCTCCCTGCAGGAGCGGGTATCTGGCGAGCTCTTTGCCATCCAGATTTTCTCTGTTCATATCCACAGCATTTATCTGATGTCCTTCATAGGTGTTGTAGTAGTATATGCCCTTGTCGGCATTGCAGCAGGATGTGTATATGGTTATCTCATATTTGTCCGTTGCAACCTCACAGCATCCCCTCTGCTGATCCACAGAGCCGAGTATGTGGAAGAACTGGCTCACGCTCTCAGCCTCGGAATCTCCCGACAGGCTGTTCTGCTTAACAAATGCCACCCTTGCAAATCTCGACGTGGATGACAGGTCTCCCGGAAGGCCTATGGCTCCCATGCCGCGGCTGTAAGTGCTCAGCCCAACCTCAGGTGCAAATGTGTTAACAGGCTGCTTCGGTGACAGTCCCATATACTGATTGAGCAGGAACATCTGCTGTGAAAATGGCGGATTGTTCGTGAGGACTCCAACCGGATTCTCGTACACATGAAGTCCGTCCGCCATACACTCCACTGTTATGGCGCCATTTCTGTCCGCAATAATCCAGTGGAGCTGCGCTGTAGGAAGCTGCTCAGAAAATGGTGTTCCGGTCAGGTTCATCCTGTCAAGGACAACCCTTGCCTCGCCCACGCTGGCACAGTTTCCAAGTATCCACGGAATGAACTCATACTGGGCAACATTGTCCCTGTCACCGCTCTCATCCACTTCCTGATACACTGCGTTTCCAACGAAATTCAAGCCTGCCATTCCAAGCCCCTTCTCATTTATCGCATCGTAGTAAAGTGGATATCCACCCGCCACATGCGCCATACCTATCATGGCATAGTGGCTGTCCTTCTTCCCCATATATCTGAACTCAAAAGGATAATTTCTCGGAGTCACGGTGATCTCATCGCCGTACGAGAATTCATAATCCAGTGTTCTTCCAAAATAAAAATCTTTTGTCTTATATGACGCTGCTGTACACATATTTGTCTCCTTCCAAATCTCTGCAGATAATCTATATCGTCAGCTCAAAGCCATAACAGCTCTTTTCAAAGCCATAGTGTTCGTAGAAGCCATGTGCCCCTGTCCTCGGAAGTCCAGAATCTAAGGTGATGGCCTTGCAGCCTCTCTGTTTTGCAAGCTCCTTTGCATGATCCAGGAGTGCCACTCCGTAACTCTTTCCGCGGTCCTCCTCTCTTGTTATGAGACTTGACACATAACATGTGAGTCCCGACATCCAGAATGTATTGAAATAATCTCCATGGCACATGCCTCTGCAAACGCCTTCATCCCATAATAAAAATGCAAAGCTGCGTTCGTCATCTATGACGTCCATATATACTTTGCGTATTTCTTCCCTGTCATATGTATTATATGTCCATAATTTCTCTATAAAATCAAATACAATATCAAAATCCTCTGCTGCCGCTTTTCTGATCTCCATAATGACATTCTCCTTTCCGACGAACCTCAGTCCACTTAAACTGGCTTTTCGCCATCAACCAAGTTACAGCCAATGCTTACATTATAAAATATCAGAATGATTATTAACAGACCGCCACCCATAAATTTATTATAAAATATCCCGGTAAAAAACGAGGAGGCAGATACACATAACCCAGTATCTGCCTCCTTATTTTCATATCTTTGTCTCCACATCTGGGAATTCAAGTATGATCTCAAATCCATTCTGCCACTTTGAATTTGCCGTCACTGTGATACCCAGGTCATGCGCCATCTCACTGACAAGATACAGCCCCATGCCCGTTGCACGCTTCCTGTTCTCACCCGAATCACCCGTGACCCCCTTCTCGAATATATATGGCATGTCACAGCTCTTTACACCTATGCCATTGTCGCTCACGGACAGCAGCTTTTTGTCGCCCGCCGTCCAGAAGTCAAATGATATCTCCGGCTGTTCATTTGCGTATTTCATGGAATTGCTCACAAGCTGACCGAGTATAAACTGCAAGCCCCTGCGGTCGCTGTACACTGCGCCGTTCTCAAGACATTTTCTGACCCGTATGCCCTTCTCCTCGAGCAAAGGCCTGTAATCGGCAACCACCTCATCCACACATTCCTCAACATCTATGCTCTCCATGAGATAATCCTGGGAATCACTTTTCAGTCTGGCATAGTAGAGCATCTGATCTACATAGTTCTGAAGCTGGCTTGTCACATTGTCCATCTTCGTCACGACATTATGTGGCAGCTCATCTCTCCTGTTGTCCACCACAAATGTCAGCAGGGATATGGGTGTCTTGATCTCATGTGCCCAGTTCTCCACGTACTCCTGATAATCCCTGAGCTGTCTTCCACTCTGCATAACAGAACCTCTCAGATCATGAAGCTCCTCTGCCAGCACATGAACATATTCCTGCTCGGAAGCGCCGCACAGACTCCGCAGTTCTATCTCGCTCTGCTCATCCGGGGCAGCGACAAATCTCCTGAAAGCTTCCATTTTCTTCCTGTCCTTTATACACAGCACCGAACACACCGCCGCGAAAAGTATCACAGTGAACACGCCAACCAGCACCTTTATTCTGGCAAATGCCTCTGGTGCCACAAGCCACATGAAGAAGCAGAACGCCACGTCCGTCAGAATAAGCAGACCAAGCCAGACAATATTCTGTTTTATAACAAGTCCAAATCTTTTCATATCATCAACCTCTGGGCATATATATTGCTCTATACGCTATCTGACACGCACATCCAGCAAGCTCAAATGCGGATCAAACGCTCTGTACTTGACTTTCGTCCACAGTAGCAAATATCAATCCAGCCACACTACACAAGTTTGTACCCCACACCTCTTACAGCAGCAATCTTCACCTTCATTCCAAGTCCCGCCATAGTCTTCTTTAGTCTTGTGAGATTCACCTGCAGAGCATTCTCATCTATATACTCCGCCGTGCCCCACACCGCCTCACAAAGCTTTTCCTTGGATGCTACTTCTCCGCCACCGATCATCAAAGTCTCAAGTATCCTCCCCTGATTTTGTGGAAGGACCGCCGACTTTCCATCTATATACAGAGTATATGTCTGGATGTCAAGCAGAAACCCATCGCCCTCAATGAGGTTCTGTCTGCCCTCGTACCTCTTGAGCACATTTGCCACCCTGGCAAGAAGCCTCTCCCGGCGGCAGGGCTTTGTGAGGAATTCGTCAGCTCCCAGATCCAGAGCGTGAATCTCGTCCTTTAGCTGATCCCTCGATGTAAGGACCAGCACAGGAACAGAGCTTCGCCTCTTGATCTCCCTGCATATGTCAAATCCGCTCCTGCCCGGAAGATTGATATCAAGCAGAAGAATATCCGGCGCAGTGTCCAGTATCTGTTCTATTATATTGTCAAAGCCATCTGACTTAACGGCCCTGTATCCCGCCTTTGCCAGCATATCCAGGAGCTCGTCACACATGAGGACGTCGTCCTCCACCACCATTACACACTTCACCTTGTATTCTCCTATCTAATCGGTATCGCCCCTCTCGCTTACGCGAGCGGGGCAGGTCGTTGGAACCATTCCGAAATATGACTTCGTCATATTGGTTCCAACTCTAATCGGTATCGCCCCTCTCGCTTACGCGAGCGGGGCAGGTCGTCGGAGCGCATGAAAGTTATTCGCTACGCTCATAAGCGCTCCAACTCACTCAACTCTCTCCGGTGTCATCATCGCCATGAGGTATCTGTTGCTTGAGCGTTTCACCGCTGTCATATAGATATATTCTACCACACACAGCAGGATTATCATAACCGCAGCTATGATAAGTATCTGCTTCACGCTGCCGCGCATGAATTCTGACAATATTCCCGTGAGCAGGGCCCGCACGCCGAATATACTGCTGACAGCCGCCACGGCAACCGGGATTCCGAAATACCAGCCCACCTGTCTGTTTGCTGAGCTGCAGAGCATTTCATATGTCGCGCCGAGCTTCACAAGGGTTCTGTACCTTCTGCCGGACTTTCTCTGTCCCATCAGGAACTGAACACCGATTATGGTATTTGCGATTATGAGGAATACCACCGCCAGATAAAGCGTTATATATCCGGCAGCCACCGTGTAGAACATATTTCTTCCTATGTTCTGCAGATAGCTCTCACAATCCGCGTTTATGCTCTCAAAATCTACACTGTCAAGCTTCTCATTTTCATCCATTATGGCCTTCATCAGCCCCTTGTCGTCAACGATATCCTTTCTGAGAACGGCATTTACATATAACTCACAATTGTCATTTGTCAGTCTGGCAAATGTATCGTCATCCACGATAAGTCCAAATGACAGGGTTATCGATGAATCTGTCACGATCTTCGTGGTCTGGATCTGCCCGGTCAGATAATACTTATCCCCTCTGACATCCACCTCCGGTCTCTCCGCCAATACCTCATTAAGTATACCGCCACGGTAATCAGTAAAGAAATCCGTGTAGAGTGCCAGCTCATTTTCTCCGAGTTCCAGCGGCGCCTTTCCCGCAGCCTCAAGCACCTTGTTGTATGCACTCTCCTGGATCAGGTAAGGGTATGTCATGTAGGACATGTTATTTATAAGTACATCCCTGTCCTCTGAAGCTTTGAGCTTTTCCAGTTCTGATATGACATTATCCACGTTCACAGCATCATCATAGGATTCATTTTCACCCATCTTTATATAACCAAGCTTCATATCGAATACGTCCGAGAAATCCTCCATCACACCGGCTTCCTCCAGCTTCGCACGGATATTCCTGCTGTCCGTCTCGACGTCATCACCATATGAGGCAAATGTATAGTCAAGCACATGATCCATATTCTGTCTGGATATACATATTCCAACACCAGCTCCACAACAGCACAGAGCGCCGAGTATGAGGATGGAGCTTATGGCAAGCGTTCCGGATTTTGTAACTACATTTTCATGTATCTGCCTGAACCCGAACACCGCAAGGGGCTTTGAGCCATTGGCACGTCTGGCAAGTGCATCCATAAATATTCTGAGGCCGAAAAACAACAGAAACATGCCAACAAATCCCAGTGTTATGGTGACTGCCATGTATTTTACGCTGATCCATGAATATCCGCTGATTCCCTGATAGTATGCAGCGATAAGTGCCGCAAGTCCGAGGACAGCACTCACTCCATACACCGGAGCCGGAAGCTGTTTCTTCTCTGTCTCCGGGGTATCTACAAGGAGCTCTCCTATCTGCCTTCTTGCAAGCTTACCGCTCAGTATGACAAATGCCGCAAGCTTTATAGCCACAAATCCAACCGTTGTCAGTATAACGGCCTGCAGCGAAAACGATACATGATGACCTATAACTCCAAGACCTACCAGTCTGGCTGTGAGAAGGCTCACCACCTCGGACACAAGTATCGCTATAGGAAGTCCGATGATCAGAGCCACTACGCTGCTGCCCAGATCCTCCGCCATCAGGAGTGCAAAAAGCTTCGATCTCCTCATTCCCATCATTATATACATTCCAAGCTCATGTCTTCGCCGTTCGAGCTGGTATTTGCTTGCATAGTATATAAGAAAGAACAACATGACCAGTGAGAACACATAGAACACTGCCGCTATCTGAAGGAGGCTGTTCACCGCATCGCTCTCAAGACTTTTCAGGAATATCATAACGTCCTGATGTGACAGCGCCAGTATGATATAAAATGCCACTATGGATACAACCAGTGAAGCAAAGAACAGACCATTCTCTTTTCTGCTTCTCCGGCTGTTCCTCATTGCCAGTTTAAAGAACATTTGCGCTGCCCCCTCCCATCTGTGCCATCAGCTTGAGTATCCTCTCATAGAACTCCTGCTGTGACTCTCTCTCCATGTCTCTTCTGAGCTCATGGAATATCCTGCCATCCTGTATGAAGAGGATCCTCTTGCAGAAGCTGGCAGCATTTGAATCGTGGGTCACCATGAGTATGGTGGTGTTGTCATCCCTGTTCAGCCCGGACAATTTCTCCATGAGTGACTTTGCATTTCTGGAGTCGAGTGCTCCGGTCGGCTCATCCGCAAGTATTATCCCCGGATTAAGTATGAGCGCCCTGGCGGCCGCAACTCTCTGTCTCTGTCCACCGGACATCTGTGATGGGAATTTGTCGAGCACGTTATCTATCTCCAGATATGACGAGAGCTTTTCCAGTCTGCTTCTGCTCTCCTCCTCGGACACTCCGTGTATGGACAGTGGAACCATGATATTCTCTCTTCCTGTGAGGTTGTCCAGAAGCTCAAAGTTCTGGAACAGATAACCTATTTCCCTGCCCCTGTACTGTGCAAGCTTTGCCCCTTTGAGTGACTGTATCTCCTTACCCTGAAGCTCTATGGTTCCGCTGTCAGGCTTTATGACTGTTGCGATGCAGTTCAGCAGTGTGGACTTTCCCGATCCGCTGCTTCCCATGATGCCGAGGAATTCCCCCGGCATGACCTGAAATGATATTCCGTCCAGAGCCTTTGTCTGGTTAGGCTTTTTGCCGTAATATTTCTTCAGTGATTCTATTTTAAGTAAACTATCCATATTTTCTCACCTTTCTTATCTTCATGGAGATGGAGTGCTCCTGCACTTTTCCCCGTGATTTAGATCAAAATCTGCGATTTCCCCCGAAGGGGACACCTCAAGTTATCATGGCAGTCGCCAAGCCCCCATGCTATCACGGACTTTGGCTCGTTGCCACACGAATATAAAAAACAGCGCCGCTCTGATATCATAATATCAGAACGACGCTGTGATTAACACTTACACCTCGTGTAAGTTTTCCTCTCGGATAATCTACCTGTTTTGCAGGATCTACTCTGCATCCTCAGTCTTTGGAGCCTCGTGGGCATCCATATTCTTAGGAAGCACAAGATTCAGAATGATAGCAACTATGAATACAACAGCCACGCAGTTCTCAGCAAATACTGTCTGCACGATCTTAGGGAAGATAGCAAATATCTCTGGCACCTGGGTAAATCCAAGTCCTATGCTGAGTGACAGGGCAACTATGGTTATGTTTCTCTGTGAATAGCCACATCTGCCGAGCATCTGTATTCCGCTTACAACTATAGTACCAAACATCATGATGGTACATCCGCCGAGTACCGCATCAGGTAAGGTTGCAAGCACTGCACCGAAGATAGGGAATATTCCCGCAAGGATCATGATGATCGCTCCTGTCGCTATGGTAAATCTGTTGACAACCTTTGTCATGGCAACAAGTCCGACATTCTGGCTGAATGATGTGATAGGCAGGCAGCCGAACACTGATGACAGTGCGCTGACATATCCGTCACATGCGATGGAGCCCGATGTCTCCTTGGTCGTGACTTCTCTTCCAAGTCCCGATACCGCAAGGGCTGATGTATCACCGATTGTCTCTGTGGCAGAGACAAGGAATATAAGTGTTACTGATATGATGGCGTTCCAGTTGAACTCCGGCTTAAATGGCATGATATGTGGGAGTGCTATGACTGATGTTCCGCTGAGTGCGGAGAAATCTACCATACCCATGCACACTGCAACTATATATCCAACCACAAGTCCGAACAGAACTGAGAGCTGCTTCCAGTATGACTTTGCAAATATATGGAACAGCAGACAGCACGCCAGTGTCACTACTCCAAGTATCCAGTTCTCAACAGAACCGAAGTTGTCGCTTCCACTTCCGCCGCCAAATGATGCAGCTCCAACTGAAAGCAGTGAAAATCCTATCGCCGTCACGACGCTGGCGGCAACAACCGGCGTGATAAGCTTCATCCAGTATTTGGCAAACAGTCCCAGCGTACCCTCGATGAGACCTCCCACAAGTACCGCTCCGACTATCGCATTATAGCCGTATGTCGGTCCCAGATAACAGAACACTGACACAAATGTAAAACTGATTCCCATAACTATAGGAAGTCCTGATCCGATCTTCCATATAGGGAACATCTGGATAAGTGAGCCGATTCCGGCAATTATCATGGCGCTCTGGATAAGCTGTGCACTCTGCTTTGCATCCAGGCCGCAGGCTCCGGCAACTATGATGATCGGTGCGATATTTGCAACGAACATGGCAAGTATGTGCTGCAGACCAAATGGTATCGCCTTGCCAACCGGCACTCTGCCGTCAAGCTTGTAAATGTTGTCCATGGAAGCCGCTGGCTTTGAGGACTCTGACTTAGCTGTATTAGCTTGTTCTTTACTCATTTTTCTTTCTCTCCTGTATTTTTTTCTCTATTTTATAACAGAAATGATTCTACCATAGTTCGTGCAATATAGACATGTTTTTTTGTCGCATTTTCCTAATTTTTTTAGTATAATGTAAATGTTGTGGGCTGTCACTTATAACACTTACAGTTCACTGCACATATCAAATAATATCGGGTGCTCTGCATTTGCAGGCGCCTGTAAAAATGGAGGGATAACTATGGCATGGTATGATGAGGCAGTATTTTATCACATTTATCCATTGGGACTTGCGGGAGCCCCTAAACAGAACGACTACGGTGAGCCTGTTCACCGCTTAAACACCCTGCTTCCATGGGTGGATCATATAAAGGAGATCGGCGGATCGGCGCTGTACATCGGACCACTCTTTGAGTCCGTTGGACACGGCTACGAGACTACAGATTACAAGAAGCTCGACTCCCGTCTCGGAACAAATGAGGACCTGACAGCATTTGTGGCTTACTGCCATGAGCAGGGAATAAAGGTCATCTTCGACGGAGTGTTCAACCATACAGGCCGTGACTTCTTCGCATTCAAGGACATCCAGGCAAACAGAGAGAATTCACAGTACAAGGACTGGTACTGCAATGTGAATTTCTGGGGCAACAACGAGTACAACGATGGTTTCTCATACGACAACTGGGGAGGCTACAACCTTCTCGTCAAGCTGAACCAGAAGAACCCTGCTGTTGTCGATTACATCTGCGATGTGATACGTTTCTGGGTCAGCGAGTTCGACGTGGACGGAATCAGACTTGACGCGGCTGACGTTCTTGACTTTGATTTCATGAAGGCTCTGCGCCGCACCGCAAATGAAGTGAAGCCGGATTTCTGGCTCATGGGTGAGGTCATCCACGGCGACTACAGCCGCTGGGTAAACGGCGAGACTCTTCACAGCGTCACCAACTACACACTTCACAAGGCTCTGTACAGCGGTCACAACGACCACAATTATTTTGAGATCGCCCACACCGTAAGGCGTCTCCAGAATATGGGAACTCTTAAGCTCTACAACTTCGTGGACAATCACGATGTGGAGCGTATCTATACAAAGCTTAACAACAAGGCACACTTTGCACCTGTACATGTACTGCTCTACACTCTTCCGGGAGTGCCTAGCATATACTACGGTTCTGAGTTTGGAATTGAGGGACGCAAGGAGTACGGCTCAGACGACAGCTTGAGACCAGCCCTCAATATAGAAGATTACAAGGATGCATTTAAGACCAACCCTTGCACAGCACTAGTTGCCGCACTCGGCAAAGTACGTCAGGCTGTTCCGGCTCTGTCCTACGGAAGCTACAATGAGCTGATGCTCACCAACAGACAGTTCGCATACGCAAGAGACCTTGACGGAACACGTGTCATCGTGTCAGTGAACAACGACGATGCACCAGCCGGAATGCACCTTGCAGCAGGAAACTGCGCAGCATATGTCGGCACCCTGTCAGGTGAGAAGGTATCTGTACAGGATGGACACATCAACATAACCCAGCCAGCAAACAGCGGAGAGATCTGGGTGCCTGAGGGAACAGACCTGAATGTGAAACCTGTTAAGGTGGAGGCGAAGGCTGAGAACAAGGTCGAGAGTAAAACAGAGGCTGATGTTGAAAGCAAGTCAGATGGCGAAGATAAGAATACCGCCAAGAACAAGGTAGATGCTGACGCTAAAAGCAAGTCAGATGTTGAAGATAAAACTGCCAATGAAGGTAAAGTAGTTTCTGGAACAGATACCGATATCGAGCTCAAGAATGTAGCTGAATCAAAGCCAGAATCCAAAGACATTGTGACTGCTACAGAATCTGCAGATACTAAGGAAATCACGACTGACACTGAGAAAGAGTCTGCTGCCTCCAACGAGATAAAAGATTCCGCCAAGGAAGCTTCTGCTGAAACTTCCGCCGATGCACCGGTTGATCCAGAAGCCATCACAGTTGACTGGAGCAAGTCTCCGGAATCCATGACGGTTCCTGAACTTCAGGCCGCTGTCCTAGCTAAACTTGCCAGCAACGGACCAGTGGATGCGCAGATGAAGAAGACCGTCACAGACAACATCTGGCATGACTCTCTTGTGAACTGGCTGAAGAGCTTCCGCTAGAGTCCTGTGGTCACAGATCTTCAGAATAATATTAACTTACACTGAATTTCTTAATTGAGCATAGTTTCTTATAGTGCCACAGTTTATAACTAAGCGCACAAAATTATCGCTTTTTGTTAAAAAACAAACAAATAGATACAAAATATGAAAATCTTGTATCTATTTGCTTGTTTTTGCTTTATTTGCGATAATTTTGTGCTATTTATCCTGCAAATTCCCCTAGAAGATAAAAACATCTCGTTATCAATCCTGGTCAACAGCAACACATAGTCACATAGCAGGCTCTAATGTCTCTACTGCTCTCTGAACTTGATCTCACCGGTTGCAGCGTCCATGCTATCGACGATGGCAAGTGACTCAAGATGATAACCGAGATTTCTGATAACCTGGCCGCCTGTCTGGAAGCCCTTCTCAACTGCTATTCCGATTCCCTCTACGCTGGCACCGGCCGACTTCACGATGGAGATAAGTCCCTGGAGGGCGCATCCATTTGCAAGAAAGTCATCTATGATAAGGATCTTGTCCTCAGGATTGATAAACTTCTTGGACACGATGACCTGATTCTTGCACTTGTGTGTGAATGACTCAACCTCTGCCACATACACATCACCCTCTATGTTGATGCTCTTTGACTTCTTTGCAAATACAACTGGCACGTCAAAATGTCTTGCCACAACACATGCAATTCCTATTCCTGATGCCTCTATGGTAAGTATCTTGTTGATCTCAGTTCCTTCAAATCTCTTCTTGAACTCCTCACCTATCTGGTCAAACAGACGGATATCCATCTGATGGTTAAGGAAGCTGTCCACCTTGAGCACGTTGCCCTCCTTAACTATTCCGTCCTTCATAATTCTCTCTTCCAAAAAGTTCACGTTGTAATCCTCCTTGTATATCTGTCAGACACGGATCACCACTCTACACCTTAAGGCATATATGTGATGATCCGTGCACTATGATCTGATTAAGGACATCATACAACAACAATTTATGTTTTTCCAGCCTTATTATCAGTATTGGCAAATGGATTTATTTTACAGTGATCTTCATCTTGAATGTCTTCTTGTCTCCATTCTTGAGTGTCACCTTTACATACGCATATGTTGTTCCCTTCTTCACCGCTTTCACCTTGCCGGTCTTGGAGATCGTGCATATCCTCTTATTGCCTATGCTGTATGTTCTGGACTTTATCTGTCCTGCTGTCTTGCCATTCGGAACAACGATGGCCGCAGCCACAGTCTGCCCCTTTTTGAGGCTTGCCTTGCTCTTCTTCAGCTTCAGCTCGTCGATCGACAGCTTCTTGCTCATGTTGACAGTACCCGGCTTGGTAAATGAACCATACGTCAGATTATTCTTTCCAACTGCCCTCACCTTGAAGCTGTATGTCTGATTATTTTTCAGCTTTACAAAGGTGCAGGTAAGTGTCTTGTCATTCACTGTCTTGTACTTTTTATACGCACCATTTCCAGTCTTGCAATATACCTCATATCCATATGCGCCCGACACCTTTGTCCAGGTAAGCTTGATGGATGACTTTGAAGCCTTCTTCACAGTCAGCTTCGCCGGAGCTGCAATGTACTTCTCTGTCACATTGCGCGTCTGAGTCTTGAAGCGTGTATTTTTGAATTTTGCAGTGTACTGTCCTGTACCTGACTTCTTCGCTGTCGGTGCCTGAACCGTCTTATATGTCGTACCCACAGTCTCCGTCACCTTGTGGCCTGCAAAATCAGTACAGCTTGCAACCGCTGTACACTTCGTATAATCGCTGCTCCATGTATACTTCACGACGTCATAGCTGTGCTCATGCGCCCTGATCCTGACTGTTATGTAAGTGGAGGTCACAGCCCCCGCCTCAAGCTTTTCACAGCCAGATATATCTATATCTCCCCTCACTTTGAACTCTGCAGCTTTCTCATTTGTAAATGAGTAATTCGCCTCCATGTCCGCTGTATCCCATACAACAGGAACCTTTGTATATGAGTGATACTTTGTATTCACTGACACATATTCCGGAAGAAGCTTTACTATCTCTGCAAATCTGATGTGTGCTGTCTCCAGATCATCCGATTTCTTTATGGATATGATCTCGTCATTTGTCGATCTCACAAATGACAGCTCCGAATTACTCACCACAAATCTGTACTTTGAGTTGAGCTCCTCATATAACATCTTTTCCTCGTCGCTCTGAGGAACTGATGCCTTTACATACACTGTATACTTTCCTACTATCGGCATGAAGAAGTCGTCGTATCTCATCTCATTCACCTTTATGTACGATGTGAAGAGATTCTTTATACTGTTGGCATCATCCGCATTTGCACCATCAACCATGATCTCGGCAATGTCAGTAACAGTTCCGTCAAACTCCTCGCTGTATATCTGAAGCTTCTGGGCTGTCACATTTACAACGGCCTTTTCGATCACGACATTCTGGGTTATCCTGTACTCCTTGCCATCCGTAAGTATAAGTGCTTCAACTGTCACGCTGCCAGGTGTCTGCGTCACGTTCCACTCGGCACCCTCAAGCGTTGTTCCGTTCTCCAAGCCCGCTTCTGTAACCTTCCACTGTGCATTTACAGTCTCGGTTGCCAGAACTCCGTTCTCATCGCTGTATGTCCTCTCAGCCTTCAGCTCTGTCTTGTCTCCGTATGTCACCTTTGCAGGAACATCTATTGAGTAGATATCCTCCTGGACATTTCCCTTGACCACATACTTCTGACCTGTCGACTGGCTGTCCGCAAGCTTTGAAGACTGTGATGAATACTCGGCTGCTATCCTGTACACACCGGCTGAGGCTGGTGTCCATGATGTCTTTGCCACGCCTGAGCTGAGCTTCTCCGTTGCCTCCTCTACCTGGCCTGTACTTGTGTTCATCATGACAAATGTGACATTTCCAACAGGAACCTGTGCCACACTGCTTACATTTGCCGTAAGCTCAAGTGTTCCGTCCAGCTCTCCGCTATCATCTGCAAGCTTTGCCAGCGTTGTGATCGTTGGCATCTTGTCAAGTATGATCAGCTTTGCCGTATCGGATATGATTGCTCTCGTTATTCCCTGGCTCTCCTGTGATACCACGCATCTGTACTGTCTGCCGTTCATGTCATCTGTGACAGCCGGAACAGCCAGTGTATCCGTCACAGCCGAATCAAGATCAACGTCGCTCCACATATCCTGGTCGTCATCAAGATACTGCCACTGGTATTTGATCTCCTTCTTGCTGTTTGCCATAGCTTCCACATTTATACCGAACTCAGCCAGATCACCGGCAAACACGCTGGCATCCGACGGCTGTGTCGTTATCTTCGGTGCATTATCACCTGATATGTATTTGGTCTTTCCTACAACTGCCTCACTGTATACGCAGGCAATATTATTGCTGCCTTCCTCTCCGGCTCCAACCGACCTGATCTCAAATGTGTACACCGTCGCAGGCGCAAGGTCATTTACCGTGTACATAGTCTGGAGTGAACCCGGTCTAGGCTCAAGATTTATCCTGTCTCCATTGTCCTCCACTATATCGATGACATAGCCTCTAACGCCATCCATTCTGGCTGGCTTGTCCCATGTGAGCGTCACAGAATCATCTGTCGTCTGTGCCACCTGGAAATTCTTCGGAAGTGCAGGTGGTGACTGGGTATCCTTCACGAGGTAGCCCAGCATCTTACAAGGACTGCCGTTCAGCTCCGCATCCCACATTCCAAATCTCCAACTAAATGAATATGCATCAGATGGTGAACATGCTACTGTTCCCTCAAACGAAGCTCCGTCCACCGTTGACCATGTGCATCCACCGCTTATCTCAGTTCCCATGCTGAAGCCTATCTTGACTCCCGCAGCCTTGGCAACATAAGAGAAATCAACTGATGTTCCATATGTAAATGTCTTGCTTGTACTCTCGGTCTTGGTGATGCTCTGTGTGATCGAACCTCTTCCTGTTCCCACATTCACAAAGTTGTCGCCGCTTCCTGACACATCGCCGATGACCTCACCGCCGTCGAACTCATCGTACTGGCCTGAGCCCGAAGGATATGTGTACGGATCTCCCGGAGTATTTCTGAGCAGGTTGCCGTCGATCTCCTCAAGACCTCTCTGTCTTGCGATCTCGTCATACTTCTCCACGCTGATCATACTCATTCTAGGTGTCTCAGGCACACATACATAATATGGTGTCCAGTAGCCATCTATATGGGTTCCGAAATCAACAGTAACCACCTTTGTCTTTTCTACAAATCTTCCATCCTCTATCTCACCGTAGACGATCTTGTCCGTCTTCGTCTTAAGAAGATTGTCAAATGCTGTCTTTTCACTCACATAATTCTTGTACTGATTGAAATAATACGAAGCCATGTCGTAATCCTCGTCAAGCAGAGCCATGTCGTACTTTTCAAGGGCTTCCTTTATTCCATTCTCTATAGCCTTGTACTCCGATTCTACCGGAATATCATACGGCTTTATGTATGTCCAGTATCTGTATCTTGTATAAGGTGTCATGGCAAGA
This sequence comes from Bifidobacterium catenulatum, assembly GCA_963600665.1. Taxonomy (GTDB): domain Bacteria; phylum Bacillota; class Clostridia; order Lachnospirales; family Lachnospiraceae; genus Coprococcus. Next base: position 37,828 of record CAVCCL010000085.1, read on the forward strand.
ACCACATTGTTGTTCTCCGCATCACCCGTATACTGGATCGACGCCTCTCTTGCCTCTCCAAACTCCTCCTCGAAGCCGGCGTTGACCGTTGCGGATAATTCTATATCCACACCTGCCGCATCCGTGATACCCAGAACGCTGCAGTCATTTTCATAACCTGTTATAACTCCCGCTGACACGCTGACTCCCGCTGAATCTGCGGTGCCGCTCTCATGGGATAATCCATATGTTGTGCTTCCATTTGTGGAATAGTTCTCATCCACAGTTGCAAGATCTGAGAAATATGGTGCAGCCTGCAGAACTGCGACAACATTTGGATCGCTGTAATATCGATCGCTTCCATCGTATCTGACTATCATTCCGTCATCGTCGTAGTCGACCGGACAGAGCGAAATATAGCCATTCCACATACCTGAATTATCCACCATATTACGCTCGTAAAGTTTGGTATATGAACCACTGCCATTTCCAACATTCAGTCTGGAAAGCGCAGACAGATCATACCAGTAACCATTTCCCGACTTTCTCTTCATACAGATAACCGCGATAACCTGCTCCTGTCCGGCTGAGTTGCCGTTGAAGTTGCCCGCTACGACCTCTGATATCCAGACATTTGTCATTTCTGTACCGCCGATCCTGATATCCGTGTAACCGTTGTCATCGTTCCATGCATACTGTGATGCCAGCTTGGTCACACTGCTTGTCTTCGGTGTGATCTCGTATGAGCCGCCATTTCCGCCGTTGAAATATGTATTCAGATTTGGTGTTGTGAGGCCTGCCGTGTCAAATGTATAAGTTCTTCCCTCCAGATAAAGTACATCGCCGAAGGATGAACCCCTTCCGGCAAATGCCTTGATCGCCACCGGCTCCTGAAGGTAATCGTCATAATATGTATGATCCGCTATATAGCTAAGAGGTGAAAGGTTGTAAGGAATACCTCCATACAAAGCCTTGTAAGCACCATCCCTGTATCCGAACATCACGACATTTATAATGCCTCTGATGGAATAGCCATCCGAACCGTCAACCGCATAACCTCCGACCACGATCTCCTTGTAGCCGTCATTGTCCATATCTCCCACGGTTATTCCGCAGAAGTTCATGGCCTGCATGGTCGATTTGTTGTAGGTCGCACTGTTCTTTATTCCGTACTCATCATTCTTGAATGCAAGTCGTCTCGAATACAGTTCTTTGAACTCCCCGTCTCCAACGCTGAATATTCCGAAAAATGAGCCATCGCTGTGGAGCTGCTTTCTGTCTCCTGTGTTCGGGAATGACGATGCAGCCAGAAGCTCAGCTTTGCCATCACCATCCATGTCCGCAGCCTCAAGGTCCATTATGACAGGAGTCGTCTTGGAACCGTCCGTCCTGCAACCCTTATCTATCACATCACTTGCTATCACCTTGACTGTGACATCCTCACCGTCGAGTGTTGGCTTGTACACCTGAACCGTTGATTTGTTGTATCCATATGAACCATCTGTCACAACATATTCATTTGACGGCTTATACACTGCGACCTCGTCACAGCCATCGCCATCAAAATCTCCTGATACGAGAACGGCAAATGCACCGATCTCCTTCACGTTAAGTTCACTATGTCCGAGAGAATATGACTCCCTGTATGAATACTTCTTTCCTGTTCTGGCATCGAGGAAATGCAGCTCCGCAGTGGCTCCTCCCCAATGCACTCCGATCTCCGCTATGGTATCTTCGTAGCCGTCACCATCAAGATCCAGAGCGGCCATTCTTGAGCTTGCATAGCAGTCCGCACCATCGCTCACGCTGTAGGACCAGCTCTCCTTCTGGTCTGCAGCCGCCTGCTTAAGTGAATGATCACCATATCCGCTGGTGCTTCCAACCTTGTTGCCATCGTACCAGCCCATATTCATTCCTGAGCCATCGCTGTGATCCTTAAGATCCCTGTTATAGAAATCATACCAGGTCTTGCTGCTTGAATCCGCCTTGCCTGTTATAACCAGCTCTGATATCTTGTTCAGATTCGCAGTCGCACCTATACCACTCGTGTAAGGGTTACCCGACACCGCATCTGTATCACTGTTTTTCAGAGTAAATCCAAGCTCCTTGTACATGTCGCTCTCATACGACTGGGCTGGCCTGTCGGGATCCGCCACATCATCACCCACAGTACCTGTGCTGTCAATGCTTGCTGTCTTTGTCGCCTTGCACACTGTACATGTGTACTTGATGATTCCCTTTGCCGTGGCTGTTGGCTGCTTTGTCACCACACCCTTATCCCATGTGTGGCCAACCGCCTCAGTGGCTGTTCTCCTCTCAGCAGAACATGACTCGCACTTCTCAAGATTGATTCCGGCATCAGTACATGTAGGTCTCGACACAACTCCTGCCTTCTTCCATGTATGTGTGTGCACCGTCATCTGGAGATACATATAAATGTATTCTCCTCCGGCTCCGCTGTTGAAATCCTGTGCAGCGCCACTGTTCAGATTCTTTACGCGGCCAGACTGCGGCACTGATGGTCCGAGCTGGCATCCACTTACTGCTGATTTTTCGCTATTCTCATCAGTCGTGTATATCAGATATATATAATCTCCCCTGCTGTTCTGATTCAGATCACCATTGCCGCTGACCACTGTAGCCCCGGTATATCCCGTAGGCACAGTTGATGAATTTATGGCTGCAACCGATTTGATCGCCTCCATATAATCCGTCGTGGTTTTGTAACCAATATAGATATACTTACCGCCTGCATCCTTGTTCATGTCATAGTTGCAGACCGTAAAGCCATTCCTTGTGAGCTGATTTTTCGCCTCCCCTTCGCTGTCAGCTCCAGACACCGCGATCTCGCTCCAGTATACTTCCTCCGCCGCATTTACCTGTGGCACATGCAGCGTCGTCACGACCGCAGATGCGGCTATGAGCAGTACACACATGAACATCGCGTAGACCGCCTTTAAAAAACGCCCTTTTCTCATTAATTTCTCCTTTCCCTTTTTCGCTGTATACAGCATCTTTTTATGTCATATAAAAGTATAAATTGTGTGCTTTCCCCAGTCCAGCCCACTTAAGTTAGCTAAAAAACGCATTTTACACAAACCCATATCCAAACCCTGAACCAAACCATAAAAAATACCGGACAGATCATATTCAACGACCTGTCCGGTACTTATATCATATTTTATAAAATTCCAAGCTCTCTGGCTCTGTTCACCGCCTGCTGCCTGTTCCTCACACCAAGCTTTTTGTATATCATGGCACTGTGGAACTTGATCGTGCCAATATTTCTCCCAAGCATATCCGCTATCTCATCATTTGTCCTGCCTGTGGCTATGAGCGATAACACTGATCTCTCGCTTGCCGTCAGCTCGTCAAAATATTCATGTGGCGCCTTGAGATAATCCGGGAACTGCTGTCCCACCTTCTCGGCGATCTCCACGACTCTATCAGTAAATTCATCGCAGCCCTTCTCAGCCTGATATTCACGCATCATGGAAGCCATGCAGTTGCCCTCATCTCCCAGGAGCCTGTACAGCTTTCTGTGCCTTGCAATCTTCACCGCCGTGTCGAGCGCCTCTATAAACTGTTCTTTTCTGCCCTCGCGGTAACATATCAGGGCATACAGCATATAACATTCACAGGTATCCATATGCCTGCGCCCATCCTGCAATATATGCAACAGCCGCTTCACCAGCACCACCGCAAGCATGCTCTTGCCGGTCACTATGTAACACCTTATCTTGGTGAGATAGGCATAAATGTTCATCATGTATATCTCTTCGTTCTCGTCCGGGGCTTCATCCTCAAGCCATTTCTCCATGCGCTCCATACGGCCGTCATACATTGACGCCCTGCACGACAGGGCATTCAGGCTTGATATCGGTTCCTCCCCGCCCATCTTCTCTATCTTTGTTCGGATCTTTGACACAAGAGGTTCCGCCGCATCGCTCTGCCCGTTCATGAGAAGTATCTTCATCTGAAGAGCCATGGCCACGAACAGACATCTGGCATCATCCTCCGCCTCGAGCAGCGGTATGGTTCCCGCCACAAGAAGGAGCGCATCAAAGCATCTGTCATTCTGATAATACCACTCAGCCAGAGCCGTCTCGTACACACCCTTGCCACTGGTTCCATACAGACTTTTTATCGACGCCGTTATGCGGTGCCGGTTCTTCTCAATCAACGGTCCGTATATGCAGAAATCCCTGAAGCCGTTTATTATGCTGGGTCTGCTGGCAGATATAGTAAGACTCTGTATCGGTGGCATATTCATTGCCTCTATGGTCCGAACTGTCCTCACAAACTGTGCTCCGCTTATGTACGGCATGACCAGCTCTGTTGACAGCAGTATAAATCTGCGTCTCATACAGTCCTCTGCGGACTCTCCCTCAGGCTGCACCGTCAGCATATCCGCATACCGCTTCGCCTCAGCCAGGTCTCCCGCCAGCGATTCTATGAGAGCCCGCACACTTATGAGCGGGTATCGTCCCTCATAATCCTTTTCATCTAATTTATAGAAAAATGACCTGCAGGCCCAGACCGCCGGCATGGACAGTGGTCTGCCAAACTCCTCGTCCATGATCTCCAGCAGATTACCACTTTTTTCCGCAGCAGTCAGCCTGTCAAACATCGTCTCAGCACGAACAGGTACAGATACTTCTGTATTAACCCCTTTTTTCATTTATACCCCTTTCATCAATTCACCGCATTTTAATGTTACTCCACCGATTTCAGCGATTCTGCCATGTTGATCTTCTCCAGTCTGACCGACATAATCCTGTTCACCAGGAAATTAAACACAAATGTCAGCACGATACTGTACACATAACTCATCGGCGCTATATATGTATCAAATGATACCATGTCCACCTTGATCTGTCCTATGACAAATCCGTGGAGCAATATTCCAAGTCCAAGTCCCACGATTATTCCAAATGCGGTGAGCACCCTGTTCTCTCTGAACACATATGCAGATGTCTCATTTCTGAAAAATCCCAGTACCTTGATGGTCGCGATCTCCCTTATACGCTCCGTGATATTGATATTTGTCAGGTTGTAGAGGACGATAAATGCAAGGGCTCCCGCTGACAGGATAACCACCAGAACTATATAATTGAGACTCTTCATCATCTTGGATATTCTTTCCTTCATATCCTTGTTCATGGTAACACTTACCACATTTGAATCATCCATGAGGTCCGCTGATATCTCATGCGCATCCGCGCCGTCCTTCAGGTTGAAATATACCGACTTGTACTCCGGTGCCTCTCCCATCTGAGTCTCATAGGTATCAGGTGAAATATATACATAATTGTACACATGGTTTCTGAATATTCCCGATATGGTTACATTTATCTCCTCCATATCGCTGTTTCTGACCGTTATGTCATCGCCGACCTTCAGGTCGTACAGATCTGCCAGGGCATTGTTGATGACAGCCTCGCCATCCCCCGGATAATCTATCTCGGCGCCGTCCTTATCGGCAAACTTCATATACTTATCCACATTTTCCGGCTTTTCCATGATAACCATGTTGACAGACTTTATGCCGTCGTCCTCTACCAGATCCCAACTGGATTCACTGACGAAGTCATAGCAGGAGGTATCGCTGTCCAGAAGGTCTGCCAGGCTCTTAGCGCTACCACTTGCTTGTCCATCCATTGTGCTCTCTCCTGGTTCTACCATCTCTATGGCAGATCCAGCTTCATCTTCAGCATCATTCTGTACATTTATATCCTCACTCGACATCGCCGTGCTCAAGGTTGCGACTCCGTCTCCGACCTGTATCTCCTCGTACTGGTTGTCGGCAAATCCGCTTATGGAGTCATTTATTCCAAATCCCGTGAGGAGCAGGGCGGTACATCCACTTATACCGATTATCATCATGAAGAATCTCTTCTTGTATCTGAATATATTTCTGACGGAAACCTTCTTCAGGAATTTCAGTCTCTTCCATATAAATGGTATGTGCTCAAGCAGCACTCTCTTGCCCGGCTTCGGAGCCTTCGGTCTCATGAGGGATGCCGCAGTCTCAGAGAGCTCGTATCTGCAGGAAAACCATGTCGTTCCAACCGTGCACATAAGTGATGCCGCCAGCACGATAAGCACCAGCGTCCAGTCTGTCACTCTCTCAAGCGGGATGTTCAGATACATCAGATGGTAAGCGTACCAGATGACCTCCGGGAACACATATGTTCCTATGAGATATCCGCCCACGCAGCCTACTACCGCCGCAGTGCCCGAGTAGATCATGTATTTGCCCATGATGGCGGCCTCACCGTATCCAAGGGCCTTCAGCATACCTATCATGGAACGCTGTTCCTCAACCATCCTGTTCATGGTGGTCATGCACACCAGAACTGCGACAAGGATGAAGAACACAGGGAACACTTTTGCAACTCCATTTACAATATCGGAATCGCTCTCAAAGCATACATAGCCGATGTTCGTCTCCCTGCCGAGTATGTAATAGTTCGCACCTTCCGCATCCGCCAGAGTCACATCCTTTACCATCTCCTCCGGCATACCCTGTGCCACGAGTATGTCCTTATACCTGTCAAGCACCCGGGTCTCACAGATGGAATCCCACTCGTCCTTCTTTTCATCCATGTAGTCGTCATAAGCATCATCGTAGAGATCATAGTTCTGGTCAAATGCCACATAGACGTCAGTATAGACATCGCTGTCAACAGCATCCGGACTTATGTACACGAATCCTGCGATCCTGCCATTCCCGAGTGTAGTCGTGCCCCTCTCAAAGTTGATATAGAGAGGAGAATTGACAGTACCAACAACAGTGAATGTCTTCGTCTTCATCATATCCTTTGTGCTGTCCGTGTTCTCGTCCGACACCTCGATGGTGTCTCCGATCTTCACATCTCCCATCTTGGCATCGATCACACACTCATCCGCACTCTCCGGCAAATGTCCATCCACAAGCCTCAGCTTATTCACATTCTCCGGCACGGATATTGTCTTAAGCACCCGGTCATTTTCGCCTTCGTTCTTGTACAGAACATCCACGCTGTAACTTCCTTCGGCGTATAGCACGTCTTTTTCTTCCGCAAATGCATCAACGTCGTCATCTGTAAATCCAAGAGTAGACAGGAGATGCAGATCATAGAAATTCTCCTTATCAAGGAAATTCGACACCGTGTTCACCATGTCAGGCTTCGTCATCTTGAGTCCTGAGAAGAATCCCACGCCCAGAGCTATGATCGCCATGATGGCTGCAAATCTTCCAAATGTATTCTTTATCTCACGAAATGTCGTGCGTCTCATCATTGATTTCATAGGCCACCTACCATTCCAGATCTTCTACATTTCTGATGTTGTCATTCATCACGACCTTCTCCACTGTTCCGCTCTTCACCGTGATGATCCTGTCCGCCATGGCCGTCAGCGCTTGGTTATGTGTGATGACTATGACTGTGGTTCCGGTATTCCTGCATGTATCCTGAAGAAGCTTTAACACAGCCTTACCTGTGTTGTAATCCAGAGCTCCCGTCGGCTCGTCACAGAGAAGCAGCTTCGGATTCTTCGCCAGTGCCCTTGCTATGGCAACTCTCTGCTGCTCACCGCCGGAGAGCTGTGCCGGGAAGTTCGCCATACGATCCTCAAGTCCCACCTGCTTCAGAACTGTCGCAGCATCCAGCGGTTCCTTGCAGATCTGCGCTGCCAGCTCCACGTTCTCAAGGGCTGTGAGGTTCTGCACCAGATTGTAGAACTGGAATACGAATCCCACATCGTATCTCCTGTACGCTGTGAGCTGTCTCTTGTTAAGCGTTGATATCTCTCTTCCATCAAGCTTCACGCTGCCACTGGTCAGAGTGTCCATACCGCCGAGTATGTTGAGTATGGTCGTCTTTCCCGCTCCCGACGCACCGACTATGACACAGAATTCCCCCTTCTCTATCCCGAAATTCACATCGCGGAGAGCATTGATCTCCACCTCTCCTGTCTTGTACACCTTCTTTACATCTTTAAACTCTACGTAGCTCATCTCACACCGTCCTTCTACTGTTCTTTCTTACAACCTTATCCAGACTCCACAGTCTTGCCTCGGTCACATTGTCAAATCTTACCTCTGTCCATTCTTCCGTTCCAGGCTTATATATTCCCGCAAAATCATCATTTTGTATTATCTCACAGTCCATCTCCAAAATAAACTTCTCTTCATCATCAGAGAGAACGACAACCGTAAAATCCAAATTTTCTTCTCCCGGCAAAATGTACCGATTTATCAAATGCCCCTCCAGAAGTCCGGGATCGTCAACAAACAAAACTATATGCCTGTATCCGCCTATATTCTCACTGTTCACAAAATAATCCAGAGTACCATTTCTTCTCTGAAGCTCATTTGCCAGCCTGTCTAACAAGCCCTTCACATCAGCTTCTCCTGCGGCAAAAGAGATTTCTCCATTCTTACGGTCCGCCAGATAAAGCTCATCATATCCTACCCATTCACCATCACCCGGATCACAGGCAAATGCTAGCTGGATCCTGTCATTTGTCTCATTTATCTCAAGCTGGCCTATGATATTTCTCGCTATATCAAATGCATTCTTTTTATTTCCATCACTTACTATTCCTATAACCCCGGTACGGCTGAGATCCAACACCACCGGCAGGTCGTGGATAACTGCCGTTTCTATCTTCACCTCATTTGCAACATCCGTGAGCTGTGCCTCTCTCTCACGCTTTCCGTCTGCCTCCTGGACCACCACATGATCAGATATATCCACACTGCCAAGCCCCAGTCTGATCATAAGATGATTGCATGCCCTCGATCTATTCAGACATTCCGCCTGCTCATCCGAAAAAAGAATTTGAACTACAGGATTGAATCTGTCTCTCATATTATCCAAAATTTCCGTCTTGCCGATCTCGATCAATCTTTGCAGATGTTTTGCATAGTTATTTCTTCTGATAGATTCAAGTTCCTCTCGCTTCTCTTTCCCCGGTCTTGTCGAAAAATCCGCTATAGTATCCGGGATTACCCGCATCACTCCGAGGCCAATACACATTAGTATGAGCATAATGAAACCATACAGGTCTATGCCGGCGAATCCTATTGGATGCCAGCGCCCTCTATAATAATACCCTTTCATGTCAGGATTCCTGCCCCTACCATTTACTGCCATAACTATCACGATCACAGCGATCACTGCCACAACGAGCAATTCCATCAGAAGTATCTTCATATTAAGCTTGTTCTGATTTTGGGGTGTAGAGGCCTTAGGCAGTACAAGCTTGTCCGGCGGCAGCAGCTTCTCATCCAGCTTGCCCGTTTTTCTGACCTTATCTGTTGTCTCTGTTCCTTCCGTATTCTCCATATTTTTCATATTCCCCATGTGTCCCAAATCTATTGTCCAATCAATACTCATATATATTTTAGTTCGAAAATATATCAGTCTGTCAAGTCCGACAATATATCCCATAAATATTTGTTATGCAT
>CAVCCL010000086.1:0-2397 GCA_963600665.1 Bifidobacterium catenulatum
CTTTATGGACACCATAGCTCGCTTTATCGCACTTCCTGACAGATTCGATATTGCTCCTATCATGTGCGGGAGGCCATCAAACAGGTTTGCCATTCCTCCACCCTTATAATCAATAATGAAAAAGCCTATATCATCAGGGCTGTAGTTTATCGCCATTGAGAGAATATATGTCTGCAACGTCTCCGACTTTCCCGATCCTGTAGTTCCCGCAACAAGCCCATGGGGGCCATGATATTTCTCATGTACATCAAGAATACAGTCCTTGCCTCCAGCCGACTGACCTATGACAGCCCGCATACTGTTGTAATTTTTATTTGTCTTCCATCTGTCGAGAACCCGCAATTCTTCCAGCCTTTGTATTCCCAGCATATCAAAAAATGTAAGGCTGTCGGGGATACCGCCAGCCTCCACATCTTCGTTCACCTTTATAACTGCTATTCTGTCGGCAAAAGCTGCCAGTTGACTTTCTGTCACCTTATCAAAATCTACATGGCTATACTCATCCGTCTTCATCCTATGGATTCCCGAAAACTGTTTGTCGATTATAAGCTCATAAGTAGTGTCATTCAACAACTGCGATTCTTTGTCAGCCAATGTTACCACTGTGAAAGAATATTTCTGTGCATCTGTTGTTATGTACTTATTTATCGCATGTCCTTCCAACAGAGAAGTATCAGCAACAAACAACACAATATGAGTAAACTGTCGCTTCTCTATAGTATAATCTTTCTGTTCCCGGTCTCTCAGAATATCAATAATTCTGAAAAACAGGTCGTCCACTGAGCTTCTGTCTGACGCCATCAGTCTCTCACTATAATCATCGAGCCACACATGCGGCATAAACCTATAGTTCATCCATTCACTGCTGTCAGTTTCAGAATCGAATGCAAATGCAAGTTTTACATCACGATAAGAATTATTCGCTGCTATCTGTGCAATCATGGTTCTTGCCACATCAAATGCTTTGCTCTTATCTCCCGCTCCAACTATACCTATTATACCTGTAGCTCCGAGATCCACGCCCTGCGGAACATCCTTTATTCGTGAATATACAGCCTTTACTTTGCCCGGGATCTGTATCAATTCATCATCAGACTGTTCCATTCGTATCTTAGGAACAGTTATATACTCTGACACATCCAATGTTCCCAGGCCAACCCGCTCCACCAGATAATCCTTCTGATTCCTGTTCCTATTCCACAATTCAGTTGACTGATCTGTATATTGCGTTATAACATCAGGAGATTTGTACATATCTCCGAGCAAATTTTTTATAGTATTCTGATTAGAAGCTATCTGTTTTATCTGCCGCCTCAGATATCTGGCATACCCAGCTCTCCTGTCAAGCTCCCCCTGTGCATTTCTCTTCTTATCATAATGCATATTGATGAAGGCCCATAACACTCCTATAACCGCAGATGCAGCAGCAGTGATAAGACCTGTATACATAAGCATTCCAGAATTGCTCCCGGATGATCTGTAGCTGTACATAGCAAGAACTCCTCCAAGCATCATAGGGATCATCATTGTAAATGTTGGTCCTATAACCATCAAGAGCGGCTTCTTTTCTATCTGCTGTTTTGCCGGTGGATTCTCAATTGTCACTGACTCTATAACCGGCTCCTTCGTGTTCCTGGGGGATCTGTGAAAAAATCTGTCTTTTTCCTGAACATCCGCATACTGAAGCACCTCTGAATCCATGTATGGCAGATTGACAATAATACTGTCTTTTAAGTCGTTCTGTATAAGCACACCGATAAACTGCACACAATATATTATCCTTAAAGCACCGAGTTCTACAATATCTCCACATTTGAGCTTGTATTCTGACTGTACCGGATTGCCATTCATGGTCAAGCTACGGCTGCCAGTATCCCTTATAATCCATCCATTTTCATTTTCCACAAATTCGGCCTGAACACCAATCATTTCCGGGCCTCTCACCACAATCTCATTCTCGTCAAGACTTCCTATTCTTATCCGATGGACACCCGATATCATATATTTATCCACAGGAGTCATAAATTCCATAAGATTTCCTCTTTCGACTATTTAATAACACACTTTACAGCACTTGTGCTGGCACCATTCTGCACGTTTCCGCCTGACTTATAGCAAGGAACAACCTTAATATAATATTTTCCAGCCTTCAGTCCGGTTATGGTTGTACTGGTACCAGTTATCTTGCTCTTTGAATTGTATAGAGACATCTGACCACAAGTTTCTCCATCTTTCTTATAGCCGTAATAATATATCCTATATTCGCTGGCATTATATTCCTTCTTGCTATTAGACCACTGTATATATAACTGTCCTGATTTTTTAGATTCTGTATTCGCTATCTTGACTATGTTTGGCACCACTTTTATAGTTCTGGTGATAGACTTTGTACTATAG
>CAVCCL010000087.1:0-10729 GCA_963600665.1 Bifidobacterium catenulatum
GCCTTCTTTTGCTACTATCATATATAAAAAATCCGGGCATTTTGACCTGCCCGGATTCTAAAATAAATTTTTTCCTACTCTATTTTTCTGAATAAGATACATTTTTGTACATCTGCAAATGGATCTTACTTCTCCATCACCACTATCTTGTTAGATATATTGCTGACAAATGGTATTTTGCCGATAACTTTATACACAGGTATGAACTCCGCCATTCCTTCTACAAGGCTGTGCTGTTCTATGTATCTGTATTTCGGAATGATCTCCGCCAGCTTCTTTCCATTTGACACACCCCAGGAGAACTTGGCATGGCTTCCATGTATGGATTTCTCCTTTATATGCTTTGCCATGAACGGTGCCATGGTCTCGACAAATACTGTGGCATGATCAAATTTTCTGTATATTATGTCGAATATCTTCTTAACGTCAGCCTCCGTCAGATACATTGTAAGCCCCTCTATGATGACCAGTACAGGTTCGCCGGCATACTCTACCATGTCAGCCCATTTGTCGTCCATGGCAGACTCCGCTATCTGATACACAGGTCCGTTCTCCTGCAGGAACTTAGCCCTGACAGTCATGGTCTCTGGGAGATCAATGTTATACCAGCCCTTATATCTTCCCTCATTTCTATAACAGCGGGTGTCAAGACCACAGGCGATATTCACAACCACCGCGCCCTTGTGCTTCTTCAGGAATTCTGATACAAGCTTATCAAGCACTATGGTTCTAGCTATAACTCCGCTCCCCATCGCCAGATCCTTGTCCGCCAGTGAAAAGTCATAATCCAGGCTGTCAACTATCTCTATAGCCTTACCGTCATATATGGCATGATCCGGCTTTCTCGATTCCTTCGCCCTGGCATAGAGCGTCTGGAGCATCGTCTCTGGAACTCCGGTTATGTCCACCTTTGACCTGTTTGTTGTGTTGTTCTGTGTGCTGCTCATTTTCTCATTTCCTCCTACTTGTTAAATTGTACAAACATTGAGCAAACGCATGAAAGGCGCTTTGCGTGCTTCACAATATGTCGTCAAGCGCAGCTTGATGACCTACGCGCACATCAGTGCGCTTCCTCTGTCGGATTCCTCCCGCTTACGCGGGCCCCTCCTTATTGTAATGGAGCAAACGCATGAAAGGCGCTTGCGCGCGGCGTTTGCGTGCTTCACAAGGATTCCTCCCACTTACGTGGGCCCCTCCTTATGAAAAGTAACACTTGTCATGTTTTGTTATGTTCATAAAAATAAGAGGTTCATCATCGATGAACCTCTTTCTTTAAACTCTCTATCAACTTTTCTGTACCGCCGGTGGCATGAATGCCAATCTTTTCTGTCAGATACATTTTCTTCTCCACATCTACGTTCTCGTTCAATATCGCCATGGCTCCCTCAAGCCGCATCTTCGCCAGCACCCGCACCAGTGTCTCATCCGGCTCGCATCCAAGCTGCGATCTGTAATATGCCGCAAATGAATGTCTCATGAACTCCTCGACCCTCAGGTGATAATTCTCATAGCAACTGCCATCGGCACCATTCATGATGATCATTGCCTCTTCCCCGTGTTCCAGAAGGAATTGCATCATGACCTTGTCCGCGTCCACACCTGTGCCGGGATTCTCGATCTCCCCCTGCATCAGTTTTGCCAGCATAGCTTCATACTGATTCACAAGTGGTTCGAGTATCGCCTTAAACAGAGCCTCCTTGCTCTCAAATGAAAAGTAGAAAGCTCCGGTTGTAACTCCCGCACTCTTGCATATCTTTCTGAGGCTTGCCCTCTGGTAACCATTCTCAAGGAATTCCTCTTTGCCGGCTTTTTTAAGTTTTTCTATCGTTTCACTGCGCTTGTCGTTTTCCATAACACATGTTATGTTAGCACAAACTAACCCATCTGACAACCTATTTTTGAAAGTTATCTCTATTTATCATCCAGGTATCTTCGCACCGTCTCAAGCCCGCCGAGCGGCACACAGAACTTCTGGTCATGATTCTTACACGCTTCATAAGTGTCCTCAAGATCAAACCAGCACACACCGTCCAGCTCTTCCTTCTGTATTGTCAGATCTGCTATGTCCACCTGTTTCTGATACACGAACACAAATGCCACCTCATTGTCCCTGAACATTTTGCCATGAAATTCCTTCTCATACTGGATCCTGAATGTCCCCGCAAAATCAAGGTCAGAAGCCTCCGCCCTGATGCCAAGTTCCTCCCCGAGCTCCCTGAGCGCCGACTCCATCGGCTCATCGCCCGCCTGTATGTGTCCTGCTGACGAAGTGTCATATCTCCCCGGAAATGAATCCTTGTTCATAGCCCGCTTCTGTAAGAGAACCTTGTATCTTCCATTCTCCTTCTTTGCTATCCAGATATGGGCAGTCCTGTGGCATATGCCGTGTGCATGTGCCTCGTTCCTCTCCACCGTGCCTCCGGTGGGATTGCCCTGTTCGTCACATATATCAAAAAGTTCCATTATTTTGTACCGTCCTTATTCATTCATACATGAACCATTATTGTTTATCAACTCCGATTTGTAAAGCAAACGGCTAACATTTTTCTGCTATTCTACACTTTGTATACTTTTATAAACGTTTTATAAAATATCAGCAATCACACTTGATATTAACCATTTTTTAGGATATTCTCAGATCACAATAAGATACTAAATGAGTCAGCTCTAATTGACACTAACATTATTGAATGTTAGAATTCTTGTATGATATGATTATGGTAACCTTACCATGCGAAATGGGAACTTTAAGAGATGGGTGTTCTACCATATAAAACAAATGAACAACTTTAATATGGATGTTCTACCATACAAAATGGAACAATTTTATGGGAGCCCTACCATGCAAAAAGGTTTTTAAGAGCTGTGCATTTTAGCACAGCTCTTTTATATTCCTACACCACCAGCCGAGCCTTCGCCCTTCCGGTTCTGTCTTTTTCCACCACGATCTGCTTGTCGATCTTCTCCTTGAGTTCAGTCACGTGCGATATGATTCCCACCAGCTTACGTCCCTCGGTCACACTGACCAGTGCTTTGTATGCCTGTGGCAGCGTCTTTTCTGTGTCCAGTGAGCCAAAGCCTTCATCCACAAACATAGTATCAATCTGTATTCCTCCAGCCGAAGCCTGTACCTCATCAGAGAGTCCAAGTGCAAGTGAAAGCGACGCCATAAATGACTCACCGCCAGAAAGCGACTTAACATCTCGTCTGCTTCCGTTGTAGTGATCCACAACACAGAGATCAAGGCCGATCTGGCTTCGCCTGTCACTGCTGTCCGTCACACGGCCAAGTTCATACTGACCGTCTGACATCTTCAGAAATCTCAGATTGGCACGCTGGATTATCCTGTCAAAATACGACATCTGTATGTATGCCTCAAGGTTTATCTTGTTCTTGCCAGATACATTTCCTGAAGCAGTGTCATAGAGTGACTTCACACTGACATATTTCTTTTCTTTTACTGAAAGCTCATCGGACTTTCTACTTATATTCACCATCGCTGTTTCATTTGCACGAATACGGCTGTTTCCATCCTGCATGAGAAGCCTAATCCTTCCCAGCTCATCTCTCACTGCGGTCTTATCTTCCTCAAGCTTGGCAAGTTCTAGCTTCTCTGCTGACTCCAGCGTGTCTGTCAGAGCTTTTATCTGCCCCTCCAGCGTCTTGATATTCTGGATCACAGCATTATATCTCTTCTCTGAGACGTCAAATGACTCCTGCAGCTTCTTCGCTCTGCTAAGGATCTCGTTCATCTGCTTTTCTGCCTCTCTCCGATCCTTGAATCTGAGCCCCGCAGCCAGTTCTGTCGCCTGCTCTCTGTCGGAGACAAGCTTTGCCGTGAGCGCCGATATATTTCTCTCAAGCTCCGCCAGCCTCATCTGCATCCCGGCAAACGCTTCCTCCTCCTGAGGAAGTTTTGCGGCAAGCTCATCCCTTCTGCTAACCCTTTTACGTTCAGCCTCGATCTGTCTGTCAATATCCGCAATCTTCTCATTGTAATATCCAACATTCTTCTCAATCTTTTCCGGCAGACCTTCTATATCATCCGGGTCGTCAAATTTCTTTCCAGCCTGCTCAATGATGCTGTTTCTGATCTCAGTTACACTGGCGAGCTTTACCTTTGCATCCGTAGCACTGGCATTTGCCCTGTCACGGGATTTGTCCGCATCCTTCTTCGCCGTCTCAAGCTGTGCCTCTGTGGGGGCTTCATCTGGCAGCTCCGCCAAATGCTTGTGTTCAGTCGCTCCGCATACAGGGCACGCCTGTCCATCCTTCAGACCCTTTGCAAGGATTCCCGCCTGGGCATTCCTGTACAGTGTACTCATATGCTCATACATATCCTGCTTTCTGGTATACGTCTCGTTATCAAGCAGATACTGTTTCTGCGCTTTGTCCACCGCCTGTTTTCTTCTGCTATATTCCACGAGCAGCCTGCTTATGCCATTCAGATAATCCACAGCATCAGCCATCTTCTCCCTGTTAGCCGTGAGAGCCACGATTTTCTCTCCCGCATCCGCAAGCTGTGTCTGTTCTATTTTTAACTTTTCTATACTCTTCTGCTTGCCTGCCACAAGCGTTCTGCCCTTCTCAGCCTGCCCGTTTTGCTTTTGCAGTAGCTGTTCCTCGTCTGCAATGGTTTTTCTCTTCTCATCCAGTTTTGCATAGTCTGGGAGTTCGCTATTTATAACTGCCGCCTGCCTCTGGAGCTCTTCTGTCTCCGGGAGCGCTTTCTTTGTCCTGTTTAACTCTGCCTCAGCTTCAGTTCTGACATCCTGTACATTTGCAAGCTCCAAATGTGCTTTTTCAAGCTGTACTCTGGCTTTATCTGTCTGCTGTGCCTTGCCTATCAGTGTGTCAAGTTCCCCGACCCGGGTCTCAAGTGCGCCAATCTGCTTCTCATATGAAGCCGTTCTTGTCTTCTCCGTTTCAATAAGCTTTTCGACAAGTGCAAGCACCTCATCAATTGGCATCTGACCGTCCTTTGCCTTTTGTACACTAATCCCCAGCGGGTCATCCTCTCCGCAGACTATTCCGGATATATACTGCTCTATACTCTTCTTCATGTCATCCCGTTCATTCTGGAGCTTTCTAGTCTCATCCTGAAGCCGCTTCTGCAGAACAAAATACCTCGATGTGTGAAAAAGCTTGCTGAATATCTTCTGCCTGTCACCGGACTCCGCCACCAACAGCTCTTTGAACTCGCCCTGTGCAAGCATGGATATCTGTGAAAACTGTTCTCTATCCACCCCCAGCAGTTCCTGAAGGTATGAATTGACCTTCGTCCTGTTGGCGATGACCGAGTCATCCGGCAGATACAGTTCTGCAGCCGCATCCTGCAGGGTAGTTCCTTCCCCCTTTTTCTTTCGTCTCTCATAGGAAGGATTTCTTTTAACCCTGTAGGTCTTCCCCATATGCTCAAATGTCAGTTCAACGTAAGTATCAGTATCTACATCGGCATACGTTGATCTCATCATCCTCGCATCACGGCTCGCTCCGCTCGGCTCATCATACAGCGCGTAACAGACGGCATCAAAGATCGTGGTTTTTCCCGCACCTGTATCCCCAGTTACCAGATACAAGCCTTCCGACCCAAGCTGTGCCATGTCAAGCGTCTGTACACCCGCATATGGTCCAAATGCCGACATCGTAAGATTTAGGGGTCTCATAAGCGCTCCTCCTTCCATACAGAGTCTATAATATCCTGAACAAATGTCCTCTGTTCGTCACTCATGGGCTGATTGTTCTGCTTCTCATACAACTCCCCGAACAGGTCTATAGGTTTTTTCCCTTCAAGCACAGCTCCATCGTCTATGGTCTGTGTCACACGGGTTCTGGTGTTGTCATATCCCAGCTTCATCACATTTGGATAGACCGTTCTGAGCTTACCCAAAGCATCAGGAATATCATCCTCGTCAGTGAGCACCACATACAGATAATCATCCACTGCAGTTCCCTCGTAGTTTCGCCTGTCCATCAGCTCGTCAAATGTTCCCTTTATCTCGCGCAGCTCATGCAGCGGAACAAGCAGAACAGTTCTTATCTCTATTTTCTTGCTTTCGGGTATATCAATGACAGTCACGGATTTGGTGTGTTTAGCCTCCGAAAGTGAGTACTTGAGCGGTGTTCCACAGTATCTGACAGTCTCCCTGCCAACTTTCTGCGGTCCATGTATATGCCCCAGCGCCACGTAGTCAAATGAGTCAAACACCGACACATCCACATTGTCCAGACCGCCCACATTCTCCTCCGACTCCGAGCGCACAGCCCCGGTCACAAACTGGTGAGCCACTAGGATATTTGTCGCCTTCTCATCAATGTCCATGTGCGCTATCGCCACACGGCAGGCATCCGTGTAATCCCTTATATCATCTGCCTCATCAGGGAACACCGCTCTGACCGTTGCCGGCTTAACAAATGGCAGCATGTATATGTTCACCATCCGGCCTTGTCCATCTTCCAGCTTATATGGTCTGACCAAGCCCTCTCCCGCCTTGGCTATCTGTGCCAAATCATACACCGGCGATATATGGATTCCGCTGAGATCTATCAGACTTGATGCAAATGCCAGCTTGGCCGCTGAGTCATGATTGCCACTTATGATATAAACCTGCAGTTTTCTCTTCGCAAGTGATGTCAGGAAGCTATCCAGCAGCTTCACCGCCTCTTCGCTCGGCACCGACTTGTCATAAACATCACCGGCTATAATAACGCCATCCGGCTGCTCATCATCGATAATCCCCAGGATCTCTTTCAATATATATTCCTGATCCTCCAGCATGGAAAATTCATTTACACGTTTTCCTATGTGAAGATCAGATAAATGGATCAAACGCATGGGCAGTTCTCCTTTCTTGTACTTCTATATAGTTTAGCACAGATGAGGTAAGTAAGGAATCAACCTGTGAGTTAAAATACGCCTCAAAGCCGAAATCGCCCGGTTATCTGCAAAATAACAATATATAAAATCTGTTATCTAAACATAACAATACCCCTGCGCATGAACCATATTATATGATCTGCGCAGGGGTGTTGTATTTTTATATTTATATATCTGACCGCATAGCAATCTATTTCTTGTCATCTATTATCAGAACGCCCTGTGGCGGGTTCGCATTTATTGCGCCAACCACCGGATGAGGAACATACAGCTCCTCAAGATATTCCACATCCTCTGCTGTGAGCTTTACGTCAAATGCGCCAACCGCATCATCCAGATAACCTGTCTTTGTTGCCCCGATTATCGGAGATGTGACACCCTTTGCCCATTGCCATGCTATGGCTATCTGTGACATTTTACAGTTATGTTTTTCTTCCAGTTCATGAACCCTGTTCACTACCTTCATATCATAGTGCTCCATCTTGTCGTACTTGCCCCTTGCCGCACGGTCCGTCTTACTTCTGATGGAATCGCTATTCCACTCATTTCTCGCCAGATGACCTGCTGCCAGTGGACTGTATGGCATGAGCATGACATTCATCTGCTTGCAGATAGGTATAAGTTCTCTCTCATCCTCCCTGTAGAGCAGATTGTAGTGATCTTCCATGGCTGCAAATGGTGTCCAGCCGTTATCCCTTGCAACCATCTGCATATTATAAAACTGGTATCCGTACATGGCTGACGCTCCCAGCGCCCTTACTTTTCCAGCCTTAACCAGGCCATCCAGAGCTTCCATTGTCTCCTCTATTGGTGTATCGTAATCAAATCTGTGTATTATGTACAGATCCAGATAATCAGTTCCAAGTCTCTTCAAAGTACCATCTATCTCTCTGTCTATAGCTTCTTTTGACAATCTGCCCTCGTTGAAATATACCTTTGAAGCTATAACGACTTTATCCCTTGATATATTGTTCTTTATCGCTTTTCCCAGATATTCCTCACTGGTTCCACCAGAATAGCAGTTTGCCGTATCAAAGAAATTGATTCCAAGGTTCAGGGCATGTTTTACCATATCATTTGTCTGATCCTCATCAAGTGTCCAGTCATGCATGACCCCGGCCTTGCCGAAACTCATACATCCAATACAAAGCTTAGATACTTCTATATCTGTGTTTCCGACTTTCGCATATTCCATATTTAATACCTCCTACACATTTCTTCCCATCTCATAGGCCTGATCAAGTGCTGCATGTCCGGCAATCTCACCCATGCCATCCACTCCGCCGGCAAATATAGTTCCCGCAAGGTGGCATTTCTCAAAACATGCGATCCAGCCTTCAAGTCCATGTATCGCCCGCTCGTCCACACCGGTCTCATCCTCTGCAGCAGTTGACATGAAATATATGTCCCTGAACTTGTAATCCGATGAGTACAGTGAATTAGCACGGTCAAGCAGTGTCTTCATCTGTCCTGCCATTTCATAGTAATATATCGGACTGGCAAATGCTATGACATCCGCGCATCTCATCTGCTCCGCCAGCTCTATTGCGTCATCCTTGATTACACATGCACCTAGCTTCTGACACGCCATACAGCCCACACAGAAAGCAAGCTTCTTGCCCTTGAGTGTAACCTGTGTCACCTCGTTGCCAGCATCCTTTGCACCCTCGGCAAATCTGTCTGCAAGCGCATCTGAATTGCTGTTGTTTCTCAGACTTGTTCCTATAACCAATACCTTCTTGCTCATAATATAGTTCCTCCAATCATATGTTTTCAGCGGCGACTCGTCAAAACCCAATTTCAACCTTAAACAAGTTTTGTTTTTTCGATCACCATTACCATTCTATTATCATATCTGCTGGTTCACACACTCACCTGCAGACAATTAAAGTGTAGCATATGGAGTTTGCTCCAAGGCAAGGATTTTTAACAGATTTACAAATTTTTTCCTCATAATTGTAAAATGTATTTGTAAATCCACTGATTACGCTGCCCAGTATCAATAATATGAAAATTCCCCATAATCATATTAATCATAATCCGTCATACACTATGTAATATAGCACCTGTTTCATGGGAGAATTCTCTATGGCAACTACTACCAGACTCAACATTTTCCGCTTTATCTTCATATCAATCCTTGGAGTGCTGCTACATTTCACCTACGAATGGTCGGGCGACAATCCTGCTATCGGGCTGTTCTCAGCCGTGAACGAGTCGACCTGGGAGCACCTGAAACTCATATTCTTTCCCATGCTCCTGCTTACAATGATTGAATTTCTCTGGGCGCATATACAAGAAAAGCCCCTGCCGAAAAACTATCTTCCAGCAAGGACTATCGGTATCCTGTCAGGTATGGCATTCATTGTTGTCGTGTTTTACACACTAAACGGTATATTGGGCAAAAATTATGAGTTTTTGAATATCTCACTTTATTTCGCCGGGGTTATATATGCATTGCGAACAGAGAACAAGCTGCATTATAAAGCTGGCTTTGTTACTCCAACTAATGCAAATTCAAACGGCAAACCCACACAGCCAACTGTCAATGCTCCCCTTTACATAAACGACTATGTTGCCTTGACTATCCTGGCACTTCTCTCAGTCGCGTTCTTTGCATTTACCAAATATCCACCTGTACTTGGGATATTTGCAAATCCTACAATTTAAAATAATCCGTTACTATACCGTCAAGCTGACTCCTTATATCTTCAAAATTGCAGTTAAGATTCAGTGTTTTTACGCTTATCACATTTCCACTCATTTGGTAACGATAATCAGGCTGTGTTCCATTATCAGTCTGCGCATACAGCAACATACCTGCGACCTCATGCGGTTTATCCATTAGCTCTGCTTCTTTATTTTTGACATATGTAAATATCTGAAACATATTTGCAGATCTTATTGTTTCTTTCTCATATCTGTTCTGCATTATATGAGAATAATATTTTGCGTCAATTATAAGAACTTTATTATCATATTCAAGTGTTATGTCAGATAAAAGATTTGGCAGCATATAACCCATTCCATCATCAAGCTGCCACTTTATCTGAGATGCATTTGTCTTTATATATGGATATTCTTTTTTATAATACTCTAATATGAATTTTTCATACAAATAATACATTTGCTGATCATCAAGGAAATCCATTATTTTAGTTTTCCCATCAGCCTGTGTCTGCAATAAGCCTTTCACCACAAGGTAACATATAGATATCAACATTCTATAAGTCTGATTGTTCTTATCATAATGTATGTTCCAATCCACTGTACGCAGGTCAATCAATTCAACCCTATCAAAATACACCAAAAGCTTTCTCAGTCTGCTCTTTCTCTGTTTCGCCACATCTGCTCTCAACAATAATAGCGCGGTGGATTTTATTATCTTGTTTTTACTGTTATTTACAGAAAAGTCATCATATACACAGGACAGTTTCCTGTTAATCATGGTCTGTCTCTTAACAGACTCTGTTATATTCACTTTTCCGCGAATAACTGGAATATCTTCCATTTGCTCTATATACGCTCTACCCAAGCCACACTTCAACTGTTGCGAAATTCCTGCTATAAGTATCTCTGTCATGAGATCTGCCGTATTAGAAAATTCCTCTGTTGCCATTTCCCTGTAGTCTTTTTTTGTGAGCGTTCTAAATGCATATGACAACATATAATAAATATTCTGTATAGGTATCAACTTATCGCCCCTCTGAGTTTTTCACTCCAACATTCCACATTTTTAGGTTCATCAAACCAGTACTCCTTCAAAAGTGGTATCAATTCAAACTCAACAATTTCCATAAGACGTTGATCTGTAAGTTCTTCTGAATTCATATCACAGAAATAACTATGACC
>CAVCCL010000088.1:0-31229 GCA_963600665.1 Bifidobacterium catenulatum
TTTCAGTTCTGCGTTCTTTATGCCTATATCGTGGGCAAGCGCTGCGATCTCAAGAACCTGCAGCTCGTCCGGCTTCATGTCCTCCATCTCTGCTATCAGCTTCGCAAATGAATGAACCTTCAGGAAGTGATGTACCCGTCTGGAATCCCCGGCATAGTATTCAATCATTTTCTCTTTTACTATAGAAACCAAATCTCGTGCCATGTCATCATCCGCCTTTCTTTATGACTCGTATCATTCTAACACCACTATTTGTGAATAGTCTATACAGTTTATAAACATTTAATCTTCCTTACGCCCGGATTTTCTGTTACTTCTATAATATATACTTCCGTAAGTTGTTTTTTATTGACTATAATAGTATAATTTTTTGTTGGAGATAATTCCGTCTGTCAATACAGACTCTAAATACAAGTGATACAGAATATTGGAGATTTTATTATGGACACACGTTCAATCGGCGTTTTTGACTCAGGGCTCGGTGGAATAAGCGTTCTGCGCGACATCGTGGAACTCATGCCCTGTGAAAATTATATATATTTTGGCGATTCGGCAAATGCACCTTATGGTACAAAGACCCGGGAAGCCATACTTGAGAGATCGGAGCAGTGCACTAACTTCCTTCTGGCAAAGGACGTGAAGGCGATCGTCATCGCCTGCAACACCGCCACAAGTGTTGCGGCCTCGACACTGAGACAGCAGTATCCTTCCATACCTATCATAGGAATCGAACCGGCTCTGAAGCCTGCTGTTCTGTGGAAGGAGCACGACAAGGTAGCAGTCATGGCCACGCCTGCCACGCTTGCTCTACCAAAGTTTCAGGAGCTCATGAAGGTTTACTCGAAGGAATCTGATATATATCCGGTTCCATGCCCGGGACTTGCGGATTATGTGGAAAAGGGAATTTTCGATGGTGAGGAGATCACGGAATTCCTGAAGGGACTGCTCGCCCCATCCCTGGAGAAGCACGTGGATGCAATCGTTCTCGGCTGCACTCATTATCCTTTTGTGGAAAAGGTCATACAACGAATAGCCGGACCTGATGTGAAGATATTCAACGGAGCCCACGGCACCGCTCTGGAGCTTCAGAGGAGACTGCGCATCGCAGAACTCCTGACACCTTCCATAGAGAAGGGTGCTGTGGAGTTCTACAGCAGCAGCACTGACCCAAAGGTGATAAGCCTCTGCCATCAGCTTTTTGAAGCTTAAATGACGGACGGCTCAAAACATCTATATTCAGCGTAAAAAAGTCCGTGTACCTGCATGGTCAATCACGTTCTATAGCTGTCGCTTCAAGCGTTTCTATATGCATGCGGCTCCGCACGCGATAAGGGCGTTTGCGTGCTATGCCTTAGCACAGAAATACTCGAAGCTCGGCTGTATTCACTACCGATTGTCCATGTACATACACGGACTTTTGCTGAATATATGTTTTGAGCCTGACTACGACTTATTATTCAAAGTTGATTTTGGTATTATTAAAACGCATATGGTCTGTCCCATACTTTGAGTTTCGTACCTATATCATGGACAAGTGCGTAGGTGTAACATTCATATGCCCAGGCGACATCCTCTGTTGGCATGCCCTCTATGGATACGAGGATGATCTCGTCGTCGGATTCACGGCCGGGTTTCTTGCCACGGATTATCTCCCCGAACGTTGTGAGGGAATCTCTCTCGATGAGGCCGTCTTTTACCATGTATACGAAATCCTCTCCCATACAGCCTGTGTGGAGTCTGTTGCCATCCGCATCGTATCCCACGTTGTCTTCCTCTGCGTAGTTCTCGTACATTCCGTAATTGTCTATGACCTTCTTCAGGTCTGCTATACTCTTGTGTTCCATGTTGAAGGTGCTTGTGGAGATGACCAGCGCTCCCGGCTTAAGCCACTCACGCTTGTACTCCGGCCACTCGCCCTCTTTACAGGACACTGCCTCGGTTATGATGTCAGCATCTTTAAGCGCCTCCTCCATATCCTTGCATAAGATTATATTTTTTACCTCCGGGTAGTTCTCCTCTATGTACTCCTTCATCTTGATAGCATTTGACGAGGTTGGGGAGCTGCCCTTTATCTTGATGGTGTCTATGTCAAATCTCTGTGACATGATGGCTCTGAGGCTTGATCTGCAGATGACTCCGGGGCCGACCAGTGTGAGCACCTTTGAGTCATTCCTTGCCAGAAGCTTTGCCGCAAGTCCCGGCATGGCACCTGTTCTCATGGAGCTCAGAAGATTGCCCGACATGTATGCAAGTGGCTTTCCTGTCTCCACATCGTTGAGCATCATCATCAGTATGGAACGGGGAAGTCCTATGGCTCTGTTGTTGCCATTTGAACCGTACCACTTCTCTCCTGCCACATGGAATCTGCCGCCAAGATATGCCGGCATGGCGATGAATCTCCTGTCTCTGGCATTGTTGACCGGGAAATTCTCTATAGGTGACTTCTTCGGGAAGTACAGCATAAGGCCGTGGGCGTCATTGTACGGGCCGCCCATGAGGAAATCTCCGTCCTCCATGAGTCCCATGGTCTCCTCCATGACATCCACACATCTTCCCGGGTTGAGAACACCCGCGTCTATCATATCCTCCTCACTGAGGTATAAAAAGCTTATATTCTGTTTGTCTGATTCTACATTGCTCTTTCTTCCTGCCGCTTCTGATTCTACGTCACGATTCTTCATAAGCATTACCAAACCTTTCTCTCGTCATATATCAGCTATTTTTGTATTTTTTCTATCGTGAATCTCATTTGACGCACGACACATGATCACTATACAGACAATGGACACTGCGCTGATCCCCACGCTGGAATTCATGAGTACCGTGAGTCCGTATCTGGACTTGATCCAGCCACACAGCAGTGCGCCTATTCCTTCGCCGGCTCCCACTGTAAATGCATTTATCAGAGACATTCCCTTCACGACATCCGCAGGCGACAGCATCTCCTCCACGAGATACACGCTTCCTGAATAGAACAACCCGAATCCAAGCATCTCGCAGCTCTGGGATATGATGATCACCCACACGCTGTCTGAGAACGCTGCGAACATATTCTTGAACGTCATGAACACCGCACAGCACAGCATGATCTTGTCCAACGATATCCTCTTCCTGAACTTTATGAGCAGGAACGCCGATGGCACCTCACTTATCGCCATGATGAATTCCGCTGTTCCGTAGTGGAAGTTGCTTCCTCCAAGTCTCTCGAACACATTTATCAGAAATGTTGTTCCCACATTGTAGCCCATGAACATCACCGCCGAGCCAATGAGGAACCATCTGTACTTCGGGTATCTGGTGAGCAGGTATCCTGTGGTGTGTACCTCTTGGCACTTTGCGGCATCTGTCTCTATATGTGCCTTTACCACTCCCTTTACCGCCCCAGCGTCTGTCCGCTCTGTGACCGTCTGTGACAATCCGCCACCATCTATACCATGGGGGCTGTCCGCCACCCCTGCTGTCGTATCACTCATAACCAGCGCTGCCACAAGCATCAACCCTGTGAACAGCATTTGCAGTATGAGCAGCCTGTTCGCGTCATAGGCGTCACAGAAGATTCCAAACAGCACACAGGCCACAGCCCAGGCACAGGAGCCTGCTGCCCTGCACATAGGGTAATTGATGTTCCTGCCGCCATTCATATACTGTATTGACAGTGAATCTATGAGTGGCGATATACATGTAAATGTGGCTCCAAATCCCACGAATAAAAATATCGTCTGGACAAATGTCAATTTATACTGATAAAAAACAAATGTCAACACAAATGCCGCAAATGTCAGGACTGCGATGATATGTCTGAGTGATATCTTCGAGGCGTATCTGTCGGAGAATGCTCCTATGATTATCTGGAACACCACTGTAGAAAACAGTTTCACCGCATTTATGACTCCTATCTGATCCTCCGCGAAGCCCTTGTACTGCAGCATCTGAGTGAGATATGCGTACGCTGACGCCGCACAGGTCCAGAACATCATCTGTAATATTGCGTATTTTATGTTTAGAACCCGGTTTCCCCGGGTTCTTAATGGCTTATTATCCTGTAATTTTTCCGGTGCTCTCATAGGCATCCACTATCGTGAGGACTTGATCTCCATGAGTGCATCAGTCTCAGCAGATATGGCATCCGCATTGAATGTATTCAGCATGAATATCCTGCTCTTCATGTCGTCTGTGAGTACACAGAGTGGATTGTTCTTCAGGTCATCATTCAGATATTCAACTGCGGCATCATTTGCACATACGAACTGGAATTCATTTGTGAGCTCCGCGGATATGTCAGGTCTCAGAATAAAGTTGAGGAACAGCTCTGCCTCCTTCTTGTGCTTTGATCCTTTCAGAAGAACCATGGTATCCATGGACAGTGAGCACTGCTCTTTGTCCATGACGACCTCGAGATCCGGATTCTCCTTCATGGCCTGCAGTGCCTCGCCACTGTACATATACGCCAGCGCTACCTCACCCTTTGCCATACTGTCTCTGGTATCCGGTGATGATGCAAATGCCTTGATGTATGGGTTGAGTTCCTTCACATACTCCTTGCCCTTTTCCAGATCATCCAGATCCTGTGATGTCGGATCTATGTCACAGCCCACAAGGCCTACACCGCTTATCGCCTGTGGATCGTCCACGATAAGTATGTTGTTCTTCAGGTGTTCGTCCTTCAGATCTTCCATGGTGTGCACCTCTATTCCATACTCATCAAGCATCTTCTTGTTGGCTATCCATGCACATGATGTTCCCATGTATGGCACGCAGTATTCTCCGTCAGGGTCGCATTCCATCGTCCTGTATGTCTCATCTATATTGTTGTAGTTGGTGATCACATCCTTGTCGAGCGGTTCAAGAAGATCATTGGCCTTCATGGACTCCACATAGAAGTTTGATGGCACTGCGATATCATAGTCTGTGCCGCCTCCCGCAAGGAGCTTTGCAAGCATCTCATCATTTGACTCAAATGTGGTCTCAACGACCTTGATCCCATACTCCTCCTCGAACTTGTCCAGCACATCCTGTGTCATGTACTCTGCCCAGTTGTACAGATATATCTCCTTTGCATATCCGTCCGCTGTCTTCTCCTCGTCTCCGCTGCCACATGCAGTCATTGTAAATACCATTGTCGCTGCAAGCGCTGCAGCGATCATCTTTTTCATTTTTCCTCTTGCCATAATCATTTCCTCCTTTTTATGTAACAACAGCCCATTGAACATAAGCCAGTTTGAAGTAACCATACTTTGTAAATGGGGTCAGACCCCTGCGTTCTCAGCCGCTATGATGCAGACCAGACATTCTCGCCGCCTATGTATGTAGCTGTGACTTTTGCCTTGTAAATATCCTCCTTTGGAATCGTCAAGACATCCGTGTCAAGCAGCACGAAATCTGCATCCTTTCCAATCTCCAGTGAACCCTTCGTCTCCTCAAGTCTGTTCTGGTATGCGCCTCCGTATGTGAGCACCTGCAGTCCATCCTCGACACTGATGGTCTCCCCGGCTCCCATCTCCTCCATCTCAGGGTGTCCCGGCTGCTTTCTGTTCACCATGATATGAAGTGCATCCATGGTTCTCGGCGGCACAGTCACTGGGAAATCGCTGGCGCAGCTTGTGACTATGCCCGCATCCGTGATGGATCTCATATAGTATTCTCTGGAAGCTCTGTCCTCACCGAGGAATGGTCTCTCCAGAGTGTCATAGTATATGCTGTTCCTGAAGTGCCAGTATGGGTTGGTGACCGCCACCACACCAAGCTTCTTCATCCTGTCCACATGTTCAGGCACCATGACCTGCAGATGGGTTATGGCGTCTCTGTAATCTCTGGACTCGTCTGTCTGTCCGTACTCGTATGCGTTCAGAACCTCATCTATCGCCGCATCTCCTATGGCGTGGGCATGTATATCATACCCTTTATCCAGCGCCCTCTTTACGATACCGTTCATGCGGTCCTGGCTGAGCATCGGCTCGCCGGTGTCTCCCGGCGCATCCGCATAGTCATCTCTGAGAAGTGCCGTGTGTCCCTCAACCACACCATCGGCAAATATCTTTAAAGTGTTCACCTGTATCTTCGGTGAGTATCTGAACTCCTCGTGATATTTGTCCAGAAGTCCTAGTACCTCGTCCTCGTCGTCCACAGGTTCAAATGTATATGCCACCCTGAATGTTATCTTGAGTTTGTTTTCCCTGTTCAGAAGTGCGTACCCCTGGAATCTCTCGTCGTAATTTCTCTTTCTGTCGAGCATCGGCTCAAAGGCTGTCGTTATGCCCTGTGACAATGCCAGATCCTGATAATACTCTATGGCTGTCGCAAAGTTCTCCGGTGTCATGACCGGGAATACGCTGTCAAACAGGTTACCCGCCATCTCTTTGAACCAGCCTGTAGGTTTGCTGGTTCCCGGATATCTCACTATCACCCCATTTGCGACCTCGGGAGTGGTCTCATCCACGCCTGCAAGCTTCATCGCCTTGGTATTTGCCCAGAAGGAATGGTGATCCTCACTTATGAATATCATTGCCTTGTCCGGGTCAATGGCATCCAGTATGTCAGCGGTTGGTCCAAGCTCTCCAAACACACCGTTTTCATATCCGCTGCCGCTGATGACATCCTCATCCGGATGGGCTTTTATGTATTCCGTGATGGCCTCCACATACTGCTCTATGGTCTCCAGATTGGAGAGATGAGCTCCGTACACCAGCTCTGTGGTGCTGGATATATGTGCGTGTCCCTCTGTCATTCCCGGAATCACGAGGCCTCTGTCATGTTCTATGATCTGAGTGCTGTCACATGCATAGGCCGCAGCACCGGCTCTGTCTCCCACATATATGATCCTGCCGTCAGAAACCGCCATGGCCTCTGCGATGCTTCGATCTTTATCCGCAGTGTATATCTTTCCATACACTATAAGGTCTGCTTTTGTATCAGTCTTATCATTCATTTGCTCTGCCTCCTTACCATATGTGTCTTTGGAACATCTTCTGTATCTTGAATCACTGTGCGTCTATCTTACGGATATCCCTGATCTCCCTGCGCTTTGTTATGAATCTTCCGAGTGCTCCCGCAAGTAGATAAACCACAACTATTCCGACTATCATGAGTGTCGATATGACGTATACATTTGTGGTGATCTTGCCTCTGACCATTCCGTATACCTTGATAGGGAACGTGATGTCTCCGGCTCCCGATACGAAGTAGCTGATGATAACATCGTCTATCGAGAGTGTGATCGACAGCAGTGCACCGGATATGATTCCCGGGGTCAGCATCGGTATGGTGACACGCTTCAGCGTATGCCACTGATTTGCTCCGAGATCCATGGCGGCCTCCTCTATGGAGCTGTCAAAGTCTGCAATTCTTGATCTCAGTGTGATGATGACAAATGGCAGACAGAATGTGACGTGTGCGAACACCATGGTTGCAAATCCCATGGTCATTCCCATCTTGGAAAACGATGCCAGGGATGCAAGTCCTATGACTAGCTCCGGGATGACTATCGGCACATACAGAAGTCCGTTGATGAACTTCTTGAGCTTGAACTCGTACCTGTAAAGTCCTATGGTTGCAAGTGTTCCAAGCACCACCGATATGACCATGGACACAACTGCCAGCTCTATGGAGAGCCAGAAGTTCTTCAGAAGTGAATCCCCCTGAAATACCTCCAGATACCACTTGAGTGTGAATCCGTCAAATACCATATTTGTGTTGTTCTTGTTGAACGAAAACAGGATGATGACAAATACCGGCATGTACAGGAACAGATATACAAGTGCCATGAATATGACCGATCCCGCGCCCATTTTCTTCTTTTCTTTTCGCTTCATATCCATCCCTCCTTATGCCAGATCATCCAGATCTCCAACCTTGCTGTACGCCTTTAGGACAAGCAGGGTGAAGATAATCAGAAGTACCGAGAACGCTGCACCCAGCGGCCAGTTACGTGCCACAAGGAACTGGTTCTGTATCAGGTTGCCAAGGTATGCCGCGCTGCCGCCGCCCATGACATCCGATATGAAGAATGCTCCAAGACTCGGTATAAATACCTGTATGGTTCCCGCGAATACTCCGGGAAGGGTCATCGGAAGTATGACTCTGAAAAATGTTCTGACCTTTCTGGCTCCCAGATCGTATGACGCCTCTATCAGTGAGTGATCCAGCTTGGATATGCTGCTCTGGAGCGGCAGTACCATGAACGGGAAGAAGGTGTACACCATTCCGAAGAGTACCGCACCCTCCGAGTACATCATCTGTATCGGCTGGTCTATGATACCCAGCTTTATCAGCAGTGTGTTGATGAAGCCGCTGTCTCTCAAGATATTGGACCATCCGTTCAGTCTTATCAGTCCATTTACCCAGAACGGAAGCATGATGAGAAGTGTGAGTATGCCGCGGACCTTTGCCGGGACCTTGCACAGCATGTATGCAAATGGATACGATATGATGAGGCATATAACACTGGTCTCAAATGCCAGCACGATTGATTTCCACATAACCGAAAGGTACAGCGGATCGAATATCCTCTTGTAGCTGTCTATGGAGAACTTGTATACCACGCCGCCATAGGAGCCCTTGGTCATAAAGCTTATGACCACTACATATATAAGTGGTATGAGCAGGAAGAACAGAAGCCACAGTGAAGTGGGTCCCACCATGCACAGTATCGGCAGGGTGTTCTTCCTCTCTTTTTTCTTTTTTTCTTTCATAGCAAAGCCTCCTTGTAGCCTGTCCTACTTCAAAACCGCATCCTCTATGGCGTCATACATCTTGTCCTCCTTGGTGTGGATGACCACCGCCTTATCCGGTTCCCAGTACACTGACACCGCCGAGCCAGCCGGGTACACCGCTGCATCGGGATGATTGTTGACCTTGACTTCCTTGCCATTTGGCAGTTCTACTATCGTCTTAAGGACTGATCCCACATAAATCTGATCCTTGACGATCCCTTTGAGTGTGAAACCATCCACCGGTTTATCTGACAGATGCGTATTCTCGGGACGAACCGATATGTACACGATCTCTTCTTTTACGAAGCCCTCTCCCTTCGCCATGACTCTGCCGTTCTCCATCATAAGTCCCAGCTCGTCATCTGCTATGGTGTCTACATTTGCCTCGAAGATATTGGACTCTCCTATGAAGCTCGCGACGAATTTGGTCTGAGGTCTCTCGTATATCTCCTTGGCTGTGCCGATCTGCTCGAAGTGTCCCTGATGCATGACTGCGATCCTGTCGCTCATGGTCAGCGCCTCCTCCTGGTCGTGGGTTACATATACGAATGTGATCCCCAGCTTCTTCTGCAGTCTCTTGAGCTCCACCTGCATCTGTTTTCTGAGCTTCAGATCCAGGGCTCCAAGAGGCTCATCAAGCAGCAGTACCTTCGGTGAGTTGACCAGAGCTCTCGCAATGGCAACTCTCTGCTTCTGTCCACCTGACATCTGGGAAGGCTTTCTCTTCTCAAATCCGTGGAGCTGTACGAGCTCCAGCATCTCCATGACCTTCTTCCTGATCTCTTTCTTGTCCATCTTCTTTTCCACCAGGCCAAATGCAATGTTGTCATAGACCGTCATATGAGGGAACAATGCGTAGCTCTGGAACACGGTGTTGACCGCTCTGTTGTACGGCGCCAGCTCCGTTACGTCCTTGTCTTCTATATATACGCTTCCCTCTGTGGGTGTCTCGAAGCCTGCTATGATACGAAGTGTGGTGGTCTTGCCACAGCCCGACGATCCCAGCAGTGTCAGGAACTCTCCCTCGTATATGTCAAGGCTGATGGGCTTCAGCACCTGATTGTCGCCAAATGATTTTGTTATATTCTTAAGCTGCACTATTGCTTTTCTCTCTTCCATCAGCAACTCACCTCGCTCTTTTCTATATTCGTGATCAAAGTATTGATTCTCCGTGTTCTCCTGTTCTTATCCTCATGACGTCATCCACATCAGTTATGAATATCTTGCCGTCTCCTACCTGGCCGGTTGAGAGCTTCTCGCATATCTCTGTGAGTATGTCATCAAGGTCCTCATCGAGGATAACTGTCATGACATACAGCTTTGGCAGGAGGTTGATCTCCATTCCAAGCTTCTTGAATTCCTCGCTGTAGCCCTTCTGGTGTCCGCAGCCCATGGCCGACATGACGGTGAGTCCGCTGTATTCGTTCTTGCTGAGTATCTTCTTGAGTGGTTCAAGCTTCTCCGGTCTTATGATGAGTTCGATCTTCTTCATATCCATTCCTCCTTACAAATAAAAAAGAGAGCAGCGGAGTCATATTCCTATGAGCTCCTTTGCTCTCTTTCATGTGTTCTTGTTTTTAATTTTCACTCATTGTAGAGTCTGGTATTATACCAGGGTCAATGTTTTTTGCCAATTCTTTGATTGTTTATTTTGTTCGGCGGATATGGTTTATTTTGGCAACTGTGATCTTCTGTTGCTTTATTTTATTAAGTGCATTTTATTTATTCTGCAGCACTATGGCATTCACCGCCTCTGTGAGATCGACCACACTGCTCCTGTCAACAAGTGCGATGGTCTTGCCATCTATCTGTGCCAGACAACTGCTGCCGTCATATCTGTACAGAGTCAGATCTACTTCAGACACGTTGTCATTGTCAAGATACAGCTTTACACCTATCTCCTCCTTCTGGTCCGGTGCAGTGTCTGTGAACTCCGTTGCCTTGACCGCGGCAAGCGCATCTGTCACATCGCTGATGTCTATCTCTTCTTTATTATAAGACCATGTTCTGTCCGTACTCTCTGTATCGTCCGACGAGCTGGTCTTTGAACTCTTCTTGTCGCTGACCGCCTTTGAGGTGAGCGAATATGTCTCGCCATCTATGGTGACATCCATACCTGTGATGATGGATGAATCAGCCCACACAAGCTGCTGGTGGCGGAGATCATCAACGCCCGCAGCCATGAGATTGCTGTAGGCAGTTCCACCTATCTGATATATGATTCCGGAATCGCCCACTCTCACATATGCTATCTTGTTGCTCACATCATCTGTAACATCCGAACTGCTATCGGAAGATCCAGACTCTGTAGCTGCATCTCCGGTATCAGTTGATCCGTCTGAGGATTTTCCATCATAGCTCTTTGATATGTTCAGCGTAAATGTCTCCTCCTGGGCATCACTGCTCTCATCCGCTGATGCATCGTCGTCAGACTTCACTTTGTAGCTTACCGTCACTGTCATGGCTGGATCATCCAGGCCGTATTTTTTGAGCTGAGCCTCACTTGCATTGTATGTCACATAGTCCGTGAGCTGAAGTCCCGTGATGTTCTGTATATAACTTTTGACATTATCACTGTCAAGGGCTATCTTCTCTCCGTCCTGCTCCACGAAATATTTGTCATCGTCATCATAGGTGAGCTTATTGTCATCCACAAGCTCGGCCGTGTATTTTTTCGAACCTGTGAATGCAAGTCCTGTCACATCCGACATGTCAGGTATCTCATCATTCTGTATGAGGTCTGTCATCTCCACCTCATAGCTGTCAAACGGATCATTTGCCGCAAGATACACTTTGCCGTCTCCGATGGACACATATCTCTGCTCATCCATCTTACTGTAGTCGCCGAGCTTGACTTCGTAGTCCTTGTCTCCGGCCGTGAGCTTGATCGTACAGGTCGGATCATCCAGTCCGTACTGGCTGTAATCCTCAACGTCGTCTATGGTGAACGCCACGTCGAACGATGAGAACACATCCAGCAGGGTGTCTATCTCATCCTGACTCACAGGGAAATCCGAGTCGCTGTCATAGACCCAGCTCCCATCCTTATGGAATGCATATGAGTGATCTTCATACTCCCATGAAAGGGCCGTCACGTCATCCTTATCTATAGAAAGGATCGTCTCATTGCTGTTCTTTATCTTCTCTTTCTTCTCCTCATGCCTGCTCACTGCAAATGCAGCCACACAGATGACCACAAGCACTCCAAGGAGAATCCCCAGCTTCTTATACCGCTTCATTCTGTCTCCTCCTTCTTCTGACCACAACGTATATTCCTGCACAGATGAACGCCACTGGTATGACAAATATCATGACTGTTTTCAGTGTTGATGCCGTGGATTCATTTATTGTGAGGTAATTGTAGCTGAGTGATTTGCTTCTTATTGATACCGCGTCACTCTCACCGACAAGCTCTGACAGTGCATTCATGGCAAGGTTCACATTTGCTCCTGATGAATAGGAGTTGTATGTCTCCTCCAGAAATGCTCCTGATGAGAACCACTCGATCTGTCCTCCATTGTCACAGGCAACAGATACTCCAAGTGCAAATGGGCCGTCGGTATCTCCATCCTCTTTGTCATAGGTCGTTATATTGTAGCCGTCCGCCTTGCTGTAGGCAGAGTCTGATGTCGTCAGCAGTGTTGTGACTGCTCCGGTCGTATCATTTACCTTCATGCCCTGTGCCACCGGCATAAGCACGTAATACTTCTCATCTATGAGTGGATCTGTTATGTCATTGCTGTTCATGTCCGGCATCAGCATATATGGTGCCTGGAATGCATAGTGGTCTCTGTCGCCCTCGACCACAACCCCCTCCTGGGTCTCTATGTTGTACTCCTCAAGGAGACTGTACAGATTGGTCAGGCTGCCGCTCTCAACAGGACCTGCAACTACCATGAGCTTTCCGCCATTCTTAGTGTAATCTGACAGTATCTTCTCCTCCTCGTCGGATATGTCACTGGTCGGCGCATAGATGAGCACGCAGTCGGCATCGTCCGGCACGGAATCCTCGTTCAGAAGGGAGAAGGTATTTGTCTCGATGTTCTCCTTCTTGATATGATCGCTGAATGTCTCCGGCAGGTCACCCTCGCCGTGTCCCTGAAGTATATAGAGCTGTGGATGCTCGTCGCTGACCACGTAATCTATAGCCGAGGTGATGGCTCCCTCACCGTCAAATGATGTCTCGGATGAGTATGTCGCCATATTGGTCTGGGTTACATATATATCACTGTACGGGATGTATCTGTTCACGTCACCGCACTCTACTACTATACTGTTATTTGCCACATCCTCAGATGTGTACTTCTCCGCAAATGTCGGATACACGTCGGGATCCTTCTTCACGACCTCTATGTGGTCTGACAGGCTTTCATACTTTGCCAGAAGGTTCTCGATCACAGAATTTTCTTTTCCTGACTGTACTATCCAGTATATGGTCACGTCCTTCTGCAATGCATTTACCACGACCTTGGTATTGCTGGTTATCGAATACAGCTTGGTGGAACTCATATCATACTTTGTGGCTGTAGTCGGAATGACCGATGCGAACACGTTCACCGCTACGAGTATGGCCAGCACGACCACCGACACAACAAATGAATATGATCCGGCCTTGAGCGCCAGTCTGCTCTTGATCACTCTGTTCTTCTTGTCTGCTTTCTTCATCAGTTGTACCTCCTCTTCTCAAGAGACTGCACAGTGAGGAAGCTGAAGAATACGATCACAGTCAGATAATAGACAATGGCTGTCAGATCAAATACCCCGCTTGTAAATGTATAGAATCTCTCGAACAATGATAATTTCTCCATGATATTTGGCAGTAGTCCCTCGAACTTGGAGCTGTCTATGAAATATGTAATACCAACCGCCAGTACCATGACCACCGTGAATCCCAGTGCCAGATTTTCATTTCTGGTCAGGTATCTTATGAGTGCTCCAAGAAGTACTGCTATGACCAGAAGCGATATCGCGGAGCCTATGGCTTTTGTCGACACGTAATCCGCCAATGACACGCTGAAGTAATTGAGCAGTATCACTGCCACCGTGATTCCTGCCGCCATACCCTGGCTGTCTGTAAGTGAGGATATGAACATTCCTATGGATATCAGGGCTGCACCCATACAGAAGAATGCCAGCAGTGAACCGTAGGATGTCGGCAGATACACCTCTCCATACTGTGCAAATATAAGTGGATAGACTGCTATGATCGCAAGTGGAATGAGATATACCACCAGCATCGCCAGATATTTGCCGAGCACTATCTGTGTCGTCTTAAGTGGAAGTGAGTACAGAAGCTGATCTGTACGCTGCTTCCTCTCCTCGGATATGACTCTCATGGTAAGTATCGGCACAAATGCCACAAAGCCTATGCACACAAAGCTGAGCACATACTCAAAGTTGGCAACCGCCGATCTGATGTTGTACATCATGGCTCCAACTCCCACAAACGCCAGCAGGAATGCTGCAAATATATATGCGGTCATGGAATGGAAATATCCTGATAATTCATGCTTCAATACTGCTCTCACTGTTCATCCACCTCCTGATTCTCCTGTTCTTTATCATTCTCCGCGGATGACTGTTCCTGCTGAATGCCTGACTCAGACTGCGCAGGCGCACCTGTCATGTTCTGCATCGCGCCGGATTCAACGTTCACATTTGACTGATCGTCCACTTCGGTATTCCCTTGTTCGTCTGTAAGTTCCAGGAATACATCCTCAAGATTTGCCTTCTTGCAGGTCATCTCAAGTATGGCCTTTCCCTTTGCCGCAAATGCAAAGAATATCTGTCTGCACACATCCTTCATGCAGTCGCCATCTACATTGACGTTTACAGTGACAGAGGTGTCGTCACGTCCTGTGATCTCCCACTGGGTTATCTTCTCTATAGCATTCAGGCTGTCCGCAACGTCCGCCTCACCGGCTTCAACAGTGAATCTGATTCCGGATGATGCCAGCATGAGCTTTTCAAGATTCTCAGGTGCATCGTAGGCTACTAGCTGTCCCTTGGATATAATGAGCACCTTCTCGCATATTGCCTGAACCTCTGACAATATATGGGAGCTGAGAATAACTGTGTGCTCCTGTCCAAGCTGTTTTATGAGTTCTCTTATCTCTATGATCTGTATTGGATCAAGTCCTACTGTCGGCTCATCGAGTATGATGACCTTTGGATTTCCCAGAAGTGCCTGGGCTATTCCCACTCGCTGTCTGTAGCCCTTGGACAGTGATGATATGAGTCTGCCCTTCACCTGGTCTATGCGGACTTTTTCAATCACCTCGTCTATCTGGCTGCGCAACTCTTTTCCCTTGAGCCCCTTTGCCTCACCGACAAACTTCAGATACTCAAGTGGTGTCTCATTTGTGTATACCGGCGGTATCTCCGGCAGATAACCTATACACCGCTTAGCCGCCTCCGGCTCCTCAAATATGTCGTGTCCGTCTATCGTCACCTTTCCCTCGGTGGCCGACAGGCATCCGGTCATGATGTTCATGGTGGTGGATTTTCCCGCACCATTTGGGCCGAGAAAGCCATACACATGACCTTCCCCTATCTCAAATGACAGGTCTCTCACCGCTACGAAATCTCCATAGCATTTCGTAAGATGTTCTACTGTAATCATACAAAACCTCCTTCTCACAGTTCGCTGAGTTATCACTCAAACTTAATGAATATTAATCCCAGTTTGTGATTTTTCTGTTATAAAAATATGTAGTATTGGTTTATTTTTCCGTATCTGCTATTGACAATGCTCTATCCGGCACAATATATTTGAAATGTAGGGAGTGGGAAAAGTTTTTTAAAGGAGGTTATAATTATTATGAAAATGCATTTAAAACATCTGCTGCTCACCATGTGTATCTTCATATTTGGATATGCTCTGACGGGATGCGGTATCGCAACGACAACCAGTGTAAAGATCACTTCTGCAACCAAGGCAAGCTGCACTGTTTCCATTGGGTTTGATGATGAAGCACTGAATGCTCTTGCCCAGAACATGGATTCAAGCAAAACAGAACTTATTAAGGAAATGAAGAAATCCGGTGCTAAATACACCAAGAAAAAACTTGATGGAATTTACTACAATATTTTTTATTCAACCATCCATAACAAAAATCTGAGTGACATAGAGAAGTTACTCAGTGAAGCGGGATATACCAATGTTTGCGTATCACCTAAGTATTTCTTTGCAACACTTGATCCTAAATCAGCCCAGAAGGGTTCTTCCTATGACCCTGGTTCTTCTATCAACCTGACTGATATGGATGACATATCTTTCTACATGAGCATGAAAATAACATTCAAGTCAAATGTCAACTTCACAAACGGCACCGTATCCAAGGACGGTAAAACCGTATCATGGGTCATCAAAGATGCAGACAAGGCAACAAGGCTCTGCGCTTCCACAACCAAGGTGAACAAGACCGCCAGAAGCAAGTCCGTCGTAAATGGCAAAACTTACAAACCTGGCAAAAAGCTTACAGTATCCAATCCTAAAAGTCTTGCGAAAATGAAGCTGGACGGTAAGGCTGTAAAACCAGGCAAGGCTGTTCTTAAGAAGGGAACACACAAGCTCATCATCTGGTCCAAGGACGGCAAGGTTCAGAGAGTAACTTTCAAAATAAAATAATCTGATTAACTTATACTAATATTTTCTATTAAAACGCTTTCGGCTGGTCATATTACAGTCGAAAGCTTTTTGTTTAGATGCCATCAAAAATCGATGACTAAATCTTTAAATTACTATACAATTTGGAGAATGACCTCCAAAAAAGCCCCCAAATTCGCTTTATTGAGATTAGCTAAGCTTCAGACCAGCTAACATGACAGCAGCCAGGATATATGAATATCCTAGCTGCTGTTGTTCTTTATCTCATATATGGCGCATCCCACAGCTTGAGCTTTGTTCCAATGCCTTCCCGGAGTGCCTTCTGATAGCACTCATATCCCCAGCCGACATCAAGAATAGGCATGCCGCCAAGGCTCACAAGGAAGATCTCGTCATCGCTGGTTCTGCCAGGTTCAAGTCCCCGCATTATATTGCCCAGATGTCTTATCTCACTCTTCTCTATCCAGCCATCCGTCACCATATTTACAAAATGTATACCCGGTGTTCCAAGTGATATCCTGTTGCCATCCTCATCCCACTCCTGATACACATTTACATATTCCTCATACATCTGTATGTTGTCCACGACCTTCGTCACGTGATCTCTGACAAATTCCAGATCCATATCCATAGTTCCTGATGATATGATAGTACATCCAGGCTTTACCCATGCCGGATCTATGACAGGCCATTTCCTCGGCTCAACTGATACAGCCTCCGCTATGATATCGGCATCCCTCACAGCCTCCTCAAGAGTTCCACAAATGATTATCTCCTTGAGATTTTTATAGTTCTCCCTGGCATAATCCGCCAGCTCATGCGCCGTATGTGATGTCTTTGAGCTGCCCTTGATCTTAAGCACCTCTATATCCGGGAACTTTGCCATGATAGCCATGAGGCTTGTCCTTCCTATGACTCCTGCGCCGAGGATCGTCAGGACCTTGCTATCCTTCTTTGCAAGATACATTGCAGTAAGTCCGGGCATTGCTCCAGTCCTCATGGCACTCAGGAGATTGGCTGACATGTACGCCAGCGGCTGTCCGGTCTCCACGTCATTCAATGTCGCCATGAGTATGGATCTCGGCAGACCCTTGTGTGAATTTCTGCCGTTTGAGCCATACCATTTCTCACCACACATATGAAATCTTCCGCCGAGATAAGCCGGCATCGCCATGAATCTCCTGTCCGCCGAATCAGCTAGAGGGAAATTCGGAATGTCCGACTTCTCCGGGAATATGAGCTGTACACCGTGATCGTTATGCGCTCTGCCGCCCATGAGATAGTCTCCCTCGCTGAGGAGTGTTATGACCTCTCCTATGGTATCAACGGCTCTGTCCGCATCCAGTACGCCTGCC
Organism: Bifidobacterium catenulatum; assembly: GCA_963600665.1. GTDB lineage: Bacteria > Bacillota > Clostridia > Lachnospirales > Lachnospiraceae > Coprococcus. Next base: position 17,673 of record CAVCCL010000088.1, read on the forward strand.
TTTATCATGTCCTCTTCATTCAGAAATAAGAATTCAACTTTGCTGTCCATACTGCCACCTCCTGCTGTATTTCCTGTCATCCACAAAATATCTGATATTTGCTATCCTTACCACAGTCCAACTGTATATAACTCAAATCATACACTTTGCGATGTCGTTACTTGATCTTCTTAAAACATCTTCTATAAATCTCCACGACATCATCCTTCGTCAGAGGCACCCTGCAATACTCAAGTCCCTCTGCTGCCGCTTTCTCAGCCATCTCGTCAAAGTCCTTCTCATACGGCACGCCCAGCTCGCCGAGATCCGATGTCAGTCCCATATCCTCATACAACTTCTGTGTCTTTGATATTGCCTCACGGGCTATATCATAAGGATCCTTTGTCCTGTCTATATCCCACACATTAACGCCGTAATTCACCAGAACCGGAAGGCTCTTCTCATTAAGAATATAATCCATCAGAACCGGCGTGATGATCGCAAGTCCATGCCCATGTGTTATGTCATAGTAAGCGCTGAGCTGATGCTCTATGGAGTGTGCCGGCCATGGACCGTCCTTGCCACACGCTATGAATCCATTTATCGCCCACTCTGATGCCCAGAGGATATTTGCCCTGGCATCGTAATTGTCCGGCTCCGAGACTGCCACCGGCCCATACTTGATAAGTGTTTTAAGGAGCGCCTCCATCATGCGGTCCTGCATGTATGTGTCTCCGTTATCCGCAAAATATACCTCAAATATATGGTTCATGATATCCGCCACACCTGCTGCCGTCTGGTATGCAGGAACGGAAAATGTATACTCAGGATCAAGTATCGCATACGCCGGATAGAGCAGATCAGATGCTATATCCTTCTTCTGCTTTGTCTCCTCATTTGTGATAACTGCAAATGGATCCATCTCGGAGCCCGTCGCAGCCATAGTTGCAACAGCTATGATCGGCACGGCTTTCTCAATCTTCTCCGGGTGTCCTACCAGATCCCATGGATCACCGTCGTAGCACGCGCCTGCTGCTATTGCCTTGGAACAGTCTATGGTGCTTCCGCCACCTACGGGAAGTATCACCTTCACATCATTTTCCTCACACAGCTTTACTCCCTTCTTCACAGTTGTGAGTCTTGGGTTTGGTTCCACCCCCGAAAGCTCAATATGGGAAATGTGACTACAGTCAAGTAACTTGATTATCCTGTCGTACAGTCCTGTTCTCTTTATACTTCCGCCTCCGTACACCAGCAGAACACTGTCTCCGTATTCGCTGATGTACCCCGGTAGATCATCAATGGCGCCCTTGCCAAATGATACCTTTGTCGGGATATTATAAAAGAAATTCTCCATGATATATCTCTCCTTTTTCTACCTGTTATCATTGATACTATTTACTCTCTGAAGTTTTTCTTATCTCGCTCCACAGAATTACTTCACCAATAATATACGACCATGATTCATATGCTGTCTACCTGACAGCCTTGAATCTGTCGTACCTAAGGGAGGAAATATCCACCACCGTCTTCTCACCGAGCACAATCTGGGAGAGCATCAGACCAACAGCCGGTGCCGTTCCAAAACCATGTCCAGTAAATCCACATGCCAGTATAAGCCCCGGAACCTCGTCAACCTCACTTATGACAGGAACACCATCATAACAGAGATCCAGCCATCCGCCCCAGGTCCTCACAATCTTCGCATCCGCCAGCATCGGTATGTATCCCATGATCGCCCTGCATCCAGCAGATACAGTGAGCGGTGAAGTCTTGAGCTCATCCAGCCCCATGTCCGTTGTCTCTTCAAGTCCTGAGTCCGAACCAAATACAAATGATCCGTGCTGTGACTGATGTCCGTAGAAGTCAGCGGATGCAACACCAAGCATGATGTCGAACATATGAGGCTGCACCTCCGTAACCAGCGCTTCCTCAAAATACTTTGTCATCGGCACATCTATTCCAACGGTCCTTGCGATGAATCTGCTCTCATATCCGGCAGCAAGTATGACCTTGTCCGCCTCGAACACCTCACCGGATTCCAGTATGACCTTTCTGAGTTTTCCCTTCACTTTCTCAAGTGCGACCACCTTTGCATCGGTGAAGAAATTTACCCCCAGCTCCGTTGCCCTCTTATAGTACGCAAGAGTCGTCAGCATAGGATTTGCATGTCCATCTGTAGGACACCAGCTTGCACCTATTATCTCGTCCGAGAGGTATGGACATATCTCCTTAACCTCTTTGCCATCTATGATCTTCATGTCAAGTCCGAGTGAGTTTGCATTTGCCGCAAGGTTTTTGAGCTTTTCCATGTGGGCATCCGTCTTGCCAAGTCTGAGGTTGCCTTTCTGATAATATTCCACATCAACTCCAAGCTCCTCGGAAAGTGTCGGCCACATATTCTGCACTGCATACATAGCGTATGGCAGCTCCCTAACATCTCTTCCCGACTGTCTGACTCCGCCTCCGTTTCGTGAGGAACCTCCGTGTCCTATGCTCGGGCTCCCCTCCAGCACTATAACATCCTTCATCCCGGCCTTTGCCAGATAGTAAGCTGCCGCGCATCCATTTACACCACCGCCGATGATTATAACCTCTGCTGTATGTTTACTCATGAGCCTCACCTCCATCTCTCGCAAGTATACGCATCTCCGTAGGTCTCATAGGTGCCCTGGATGTGGCGGGCTCTATGTCAAGGGGTGACACATGAAGTTCCCTTGCCACAATGCCCTTCACCAGCTTGCCACATGTCTGTCCCTGGCACAGTCCCATTCCGCACCGGAGAAATCTTCTTATCTCCTCTATGGTCAGCATTCCCGCATGGACTGCCTGCCTTATCTCGCCCTTTGTGACCTCCTCGCATCTGCACACCAGCATATCGTCATCCGGTGCCGGAACATAAGGTCCTATGGCGTCGAGTTTTTCTCTGATATCTATCATAACCGCACCTCCTTGTATGAGTCTCAGCCCATCTAAAGTGTATTACCCATGGACTGATTTCTACCTGAATTTCTTTCTTAGATTACCGCCTTGAAAAATCTTGCCTTCATCACCATGTCCTTCGGAACTTTCATTGTCAGCAGATTTGTATGGTCAAATGCTCTGGCGCTTCTGACATTTACGACCTCCGCCTCGCACACTTCATGTCCATCACGGCCAAGTGCCACGCCCTTAGTTCCTTTCTCAGGAATAGGCAGGAACTCATATGGAAGTGTAACCGTTCCGTAGCCATCCCCCGTATCCTCGTCCACCAGAAATATCGCCTGTCCTGAACAGCTTGCAACACACATACCACATCCAATACACGGATTTTCCGTCACCGTCGGAAGTGATGTAATATTTGCTCCTATGCTTATACATCCCTTCGGGCACGCATCCTGACATGGATTGCACGGGATGTTCTGAGTGCACTCTATAACCGGATGTATGCCCTTCCTGTGAGTCACTCCCGGATATCTCTCTATCTCGTCATCTGCCACAAATCCATGCTCCAGCAGATTCATCGATACATCTATGCCTTCCTCCGTCTTCTCGATCAGCTTGCCTCTGTTCTTCGGTGCAAACATTCCCTCACGGAGGCTTCCAAGTGCATCCTCAAGCTCCGATGCACGCGCTTCCATCTCTGCCTTTTCTATGAATCCGAGATCCTGCGATATGACCGATCCTGCTATCCTGCCCTCGATCATTGCTGAACTTGCCTCCTCGATTCCGGACACATCCCCGGCTGCAAATATTCCCGGCACGGATGTTCTGCCCCATTCGTCACACTCAGGAACATATCCGCCCGGAGTATCCTTCATCTTTACGCCCGCCTGCTTTAAAAGCTGTGACATAGGCGAAAGTCCAACGGCAACGCATATCGTATCAACGTCAAATGTCTTTTCGGTTCCCTCTATGAAATTGAAATGACTGTCGACCTGTGCGATAGTCACTCCTGTCACCCTGTCGGTTCCACTTGCCTCAACGATCGTATGTGACAGATAAAACGGAACTCCGCATCTCGAAATCTTCGCCGCATGAACTCCGTATCCTCCGATCCTCGGCGCCGCATCAACCAGTGCCACGACCTCACAGCCTGCCTGCATAAGCTGATAGCTGACAACAAGCCCAACATTTCCTGAACCAAGCATCAGTATCCTGTTACCCGGCTTTATGTGATGCAGGTTCATCATAGTCTGGGCGGCACCTGCGCCGATGACTCCCGGAAGCGTCCATCCCTTGAAAGTGACCATGTTCTCGCTGGCACCTGTCGCCACAAGCACGCTGTCACCCTTGAAATGCTTTATCTCATCGCCGATCCGGACTGTTACCTCCTTCTCATCGTAGAGTCCAACAACTGTGGCGTTGAGCCTTACATCCACCCCCAGCTTATTTGCCTCCTCAAGAAGCTCATAGCCTATATTGAATCCTCTTATCTTCGCCTTGTGTTCCTTTGATCCGAAGAACTTATGTATCTGTTTGAATAGCTGACCGCCAGGCTTTGCATTCTCGTCAAATACTATCGGCTTCATTCCGTTCTTCGCAGCCTCTATCGCGGCGGAAAGTCCTGCCGGACCTGCGCCTATCACTATCAGATCGTATCTCTCTATCATAGCGGTCACCTCCTAAAAATCCTTCTCTGCCGACGCACCGTACTGCGTCCTCACATCCATTCCCTCTTCCAGTGGAGTGATGCACGTTCTTATATTTGGCTTGCCATTTACGACCATGACACAGTCCGTGCATCTTCCTATGGCACAGAATACACCTCGCGGCTCATGTCTCTTCTTGGTATATCTGTGTGTCATGACACCAGCCACTCTGAGCGCCGCCGCGATCGGCTCGCCCTCTATTCCCTGAAGCATCTGTCCATCATATGTGAAATTCACCAGCCTTCCCTCCGGGGTGTCCCCCAGTATCGGGTGAGTTAATATCCTATCCATAGCCATTCCTCCTTTTTGACTTGCTGACGGAGCCGTCATATACTTCATGCTCCCGAATCGCCAGTGCTATGGTGCCATTGCTGGGTCGCTCCCGCTTAACTCAGCCTGCAGCGGTACTAAGGTGCCGCTTGAGGCGCCACCTAAGGACCGGCGGCCTCGTATTCCCTGCAATGGCACCATAGCACTGGCGATTCGAGAAATAATATTTATTATACGGCTCCTGTTATCAGCCATATCAATAACTCGTCATACTTTATCTTGTGTGTTTAATTAACTTGGTGAAATGGTAAACCCTTGTATCATGCTAGAGTCAATGCGGTTCAAATACTTTTGTGGAATTCGTTAGATCGGAAGATTTCGCGGTCAGATGGCTTAATTTTATTAAGTAATATCAAAGAAAATAGAATTTGATTAGGTGGTATGTTACTATACTGGCATATAAGTAGAATATACATCAGTATTTGAGTTATACACTACCACTGGCTGCCATTAGGTTTATTGTTATATGGGATCAGGAATTGGAGATTATATATTATGAAGAAAAAGGATACTTTCAAGATTGGAGAATTGTCTAAGCTTTTTGATATAGGAGTGGATTCCATCAGGTATTATGAGAAGGTTGGGATTCTGCACCCTGTGAGAAATGATGAGAACAATTACAGGATGTACACCATTGACGACGTGCGCCGTCTTGCGCTTATCCGTGAGCTGCTTGGGCTCAGCTTTTCCACTGACCAGATCCGTGAATATGACGAGGACAGAAATGTCGAGAGTACTACATCCCTGCTCAGAGCCGAACTTGATGTTGTTGACGCTGAGATTGCCAAGCTCAGAGCTACCAGGGACAGTATCCAGAACCGGCTGGACACCATCACATCCCTTTGCAGCCCGGATATACAGGATGAATTTGAAACTATTGCGATAAAGGAGCTTCCAGACCGCAAATGCGTCATGGTCACTGACGACAATCTCCCCGATGATTATGTCTCCTATTATGTGGTCAAATACATGCAGAGCCACAACACCAAGATCGACACCATAGGTGCCTGCGACTGCTATACACTTGACATCCCAGGAAGCAATCCCAAGTCCAAGTATTACCGTACCAAGAACGTATTCTTCTTCGCCCCATACCTTGAGAACTCCGACTGCAATTATGTACTTCCAGCCGGAAGATACCTCTCCATGACATACAGGGGTGACCTGACCAAGACAAAGGAACTGCTGCCACTGCTCTATACATACGCACAGGATCACCAGCTTGAGATTGCCAGTGACCCTGTTGAAATGTGTCATATAGATGATTATGAGACCAACGATGAGAGTGAGTACATAATTGAGCTGCAGCTCATGATAAAGTGATCATTTTGCCGCAGCTCACTCTATTCTCTAAAAATTGTATCTACAGATACTCACTCATGAACAGCTCCGTGTCGTATGGGGTTATCACCATTTTATCACGCTCATTCTCCACTGTGTCATTATTCAGATACAACGCAGTGTCAAACACAATGTCAGCATCCTCCCTGTTGTCCACCAGCACTCCTCTGCCCATGACATTGAGCGCGATAAGATCATAGAGATCCGGTTTCTTCACATTCACCATGGAATAGCATACCGCTGCAACTCCAGATAGATTGCTCTCCAGATTATTACCACCGATATTCGCATGGATGCCACTGAGCGACATATTCATGTCACACCAGATGAACTCCCTCTTCACACAGTCAAATATGACAGGAATGCACACCATGCTGTCCGCCGTCAGATCAAACTTCTGTTCCACCGTCTTTGGCTCATATATCTCGCCCGAATCCACATCAGCCCTCTCCATCCATCCAAACATTGCGTGAGGCATATCCGCATAGGTCTGACAGGTAAAGCTGTACACCTGGTACACCACATATCTTGCCCCACATCTCACAACGGAATCCACGTCCACATCAAGGAACTCACTGACACCACCGCCGTCCACCGGGCCGCCATTTACAATGTCGCCCGAATGGCATGCCTTATATTTCGCAGATTTCAGATTGGTATATGACACGTGCTCCATGTAGTTCCAGTTCTCGTCAAATATAGCCGCCGACAGGTCTATATCGATCCTTCCGGAATCATAGGACTCAAAATCGCATTTGTCCATATTCGTCCACCATATAAATGCCCTCACAGCATTTGTCTGCGAAGCCATAGGAAGTCTTGAACCCCTGACTATGGTCTTCATCGCCTTGCTGGCGCTTCTCTGGCTGAACGGCACCACATAATTCCTGTAGTCCTCAGACAGGTACACCTTACCCATAGGCTCCCTCTGTCCATAGATCTTCACAAGCGCATTTTCACAGACACGAACAACTTCCCTGCAGTATCTCTCATCTATATCAGGAAGATCATTGCTCTCACAGTGGCACTTTGCAAGGCTGCCCTTTGGGAAGAACACTCTTACATCCGCCTGCTCCGCTCTGTGCAGGAAATGCTCTCTCACCTGAAGCAGCACCGGTGTCGACACCTTCTCCGCCACAGACGCAAAGCTCCTTATAACAGACTCTTTATGTGTCACTCTGAGCAGTTGGTCCAGTCTCCTTGCCAGTTCACCCGGTCTCTTCACCAGTTCTGCAAGCGCACTTTCATACTCACCGTAAGCAAGGTCAAACTCAACCTTTCCCGCAAATGTCTCTATCTTCCTGTTATTTCTCAGCTTGTCAAATGCATTTATCGCCCTGTCATATACCAGCGTATATCTGCTGCAGTCAAACTCAGATGGATGGATCCTCTCTCCAATTCTGATCCATCTCTCCTTATATCTCAGCATGTCCTCCTCTATATTCGGACATCCCGACAGAAGCTCCATGATCATCCTTCTCTGTCTGCGGGTAAAACTCTTATATCTTGTATTCTCCGCAAGGCTCACATCACCATCGCTCATTGCTGTGACGAGTCTCAGCACATCAGTTGCTGTCTTTATATACTTTCTGAGCCCGCTGACACTTGCCAAAGGATTCTTCTGCAGATAGAGCGCAGAGATGTACGCAGCATTCTCCTTGTGTGGTATGTTATCAGGTAGCTTCATATTCTCAGTCTCGAATAAATATGCTATATCCTCCCTGTCAGTTCTTGATATAGATGTTCTCGACGTACAGATATTGTCAAATATCTGTCTCACATCAGCCTCACTTCCAAGCTGCAGAACTTTGACCTTCGTCTCATCAAAAAGTGGCAGCCTGTCATTTACACGCTTTCTGTGATTCTTTGGATACAGGATACCATCTGACCAGTAATGCACCATCGCATTTATATACAACTCAGAAAAATGTGCATCCATAACGCCCTTAGGGAAATCGGCATACATAGGCATATACACAACATTTGCACCTTTCAGCTTCATAAGCGCAGCTTTGAGTTCAAGATAAAATTCTGTCAGTTCATTGACGCTGTATGTTCTGAGAACGTCAAATACCTCCCTGGAAAATGTATATCCAAGTTCTTCGATGTTCTTCATAATGGTCGTTATGCAGCGGTCATTTGCCACCTTTGCAGTACCAGTGCCAAGTATCACTTTGTTTTTACGCCTGAGTAATATCTCGTTCATAACTTTTCTCCCTATTAATGAGGAAACCGGTGGCGGTAAGCTTTTACGTTTATCATCCCAATTAAGAAGGAACCACCACCATAGCCTCTTATGATCCTGTATTCAGGGCCTCAATAACTTATGAACCCAATATATCAAACCGTAATCTCCAAATCAATGAACCTGTGGTTCACAACTACCTGCCCGCCTTGAAGTTATATACCGGGCGTATCACCTTATCTATCCTAACCGTTTCGCCGATGGCCTGCTGTATGTCATCTAATCCCCTGTATGCAAATGGCGCCTCGTCCAGAGTGTTCGCACCCACACATGAGGTGTAGATCCCTTTCATCGCCTTCCTGAACTGCGATACGGTAAATGCCTCCTTTACATTTCCCCGGCTCATGATCCTGCCTGCGCCGTGTGGTGCTGACTGATTCCACTCATCATTTCCAAGCCCGGTTCCAAGTATCACACCATCCCTCATGTTGACCGGTATGATCACTCTTTCTCCAGAAGCCGCAGATATTGCACCCTTTCTGATGATCGGCAGGCCACAGTATGATGTCTCCGCAGACTCCACGTAATTGTGTATGCAACTGTATTCATCCAGTATCTTCCACTTCATATTCCGCACGATCTCCTGACATATGACCCGCCTGTTCAGCTCCGCAAATGCCTGAACTATCTGAATATCATCAAGATACTCCTGCATCAGCTCACCATCCAGATATGTAAGTTCATACGGTACATCGATCCCTCTGTCTGCAAGTCTTCTATGCCCTTCAGCCAGATAGTGATCAGTCACCTCCTTGCCAAGATGTCTGCTTCCCGAATGAATTATCAGATACGCCTGTCCCCCATCATCCACATCCACCTCTATGAAGTGGTTGCCACCACCAAGAGTGCCTATACTTCTGAGCGCTTTATCCTCCTGTATATGCCTGTAACAGTGAAGTGCCTCAAGATCCATGGTCTCCGCCATGTGATGAACTCCAGTCCTTATATCATACCCTGATGGGACTTTGTCTCTTATAACGGTGTCAAGTCTCTGCCAGTCCTTTATCCTGCCCTTTACATTTGCCAGCAGCATCCCGCATCCCAGATCCTGCCCCACCACACTTGGCATAATAGCCCTGCCAACAGTCTGGGTGTAACCGATGGTTCCGACAACGCCCGGATGCACATCCGGCATAACGGCGATCCTGCAGCCCTCCGTCACCGGATTATCGCAAAGTGCCTGAATCTGCGCCACCGCGTAGTCCTCTATCGCCGCATCACCATCTGTCAGGAACAAATGTGCCACTGAATACTTACCTGTTATTTGTCTTATTATATCTTCTTTCATGTTGCTCCTTTTATCTCTCATATAATGCCCTGCGTTTTTATGTTTTCTTTCCTACCCTGCATTCAATATGCATTTATACACGATGATTGACACTTATACTACCACTCGTCAGTCACTCTACTATATACCATACCCATATTATGATATTTACCTCTGTGATTTACATTCTCCCTGTGGTGTAAAATGAACACTGCTGTCACATACTTTGGCTCGCTGCCCAGCATAAAAAAGACACATAGAGTATATCTACAGTGCTGTGCTGCTTACTCTATGTGTCTTTTAATATATCTTTTTAATTTATATTGGAATTACGAATTTATCCCTCAAGCGCTACCTTTACAGCCTTTTTCTTTCTGGGAAGACAGAGCTGGAGCACCACCGCTATGGTTGCACCAACTGCAGTACCTGATGACATGAAGTAGTTCAGGAACTGAGGCATTGCGTTCATCACATCTGTAGGAATGACTATAGTTGCAACAGCAGCCACGACTGAGATTCCAACGATAAGTGATGATCTCTCATCAAGCGGCTCACTCTGTATGATCTTGATTCCATTTGATATGAGCAGGATACATACAACCGCAAATACACCATTTACGACTGGTGTCGGTATACATGATATGACGGTCATAAGCTTTGGACATACGCCGAGCACCATGAGTATCATACCACCCGCAATGATAGCCATACGGCTTCCTACCTTTGTGATCGCAAGTACTCCGGCATTTGACGAATATCCTGTCATCGGTGTTCCTCCGAACAGTGAACCGACAAGACATCCAACACCCTCTCCTATGGTAGCGCGATCTATTCTCTTATCGCTGAGATCCTCACCTGTGATGGCACTGATCGTCACCCATGTTCCTGTTGTATCGAGGAGTACGATAAGGTAAATGAACATCATGAGTATACAGGACTTGATCTCAAACTTTGGAAGTCCAAAGTGGAAGAACTCCGGAAGCTTGAACCATGCTGCATCGTGTACTGAACTGAAGTCCGCAGCTCCCAGCGCTGCTGCAACTACTGTTCCAGCAACCAGCGCAAGTATGACTGATACCATATGGAGTATCCTGTTATGCTTGAGCTTGTACTGAAGTATCATGCATACGATGAGCACACCCGCTGCAGTTAGACCTGATGCTACATTTGCACTTAAGTTTCCATCTGAGCTTGCGATCCCCTTGGCTGCTGTCGGTGTCAGGGATATTCCAACTATGAGTATGATGATACCACCGATAAATGGAGGTATTGCTTTTCTCACAAATTTCGAGAAGCCTTTAAATATACCCAGCAATATGATCATGATCGCTCCGGGGATCAGACTTCCTATCATTGCACTGACTCCCATGGTCGCGCCTATCGTACACAGGGCTCCAAGCGGTACATATGATGGTCCCTGTATGATAGGGTACTTCATGAAGAATCCCGCCTGCAATATGGTTGCAATTCCACATGCAAAGAAACTCATCTGAAGGAAAAATGATAACTCTCCTCCGGCAAGTCCTATCGCCGCTCCAAGTATCAACGGCATAATATACAGATCCATTGACAATACATGCTGCATTCCGAGAAATGCCGCCTTGCCACAGCTTATCTTCTCATTTACGCCAACTATGAGCTGGCTGTCATTTTCTACTATCTTCTTATCTTCCATATAAATGCGCCTCCTTATCCGCTGTTATATAATCCGAATTTCCATCCTATAATTTATCTGTAAGCTGCTTTCTAAGGACCACAAGCTCGCTGTTTATTTCATCTATCAGGCTTCTCTCATCTATACCACATGTGAACTTTCCGCCCTGATATACTACCTTTCCATTTACTATCGTTGTATCGATATTTTCCTCGGATGACGCATATACTACCGTCGCCTTTGCATCATGCATAGGTGCCGACTTCAAATGATTAGGGTCAAATATTATAAGGTCCGCATTCTTGCCGGACTCCAATGTTCCCAGCTTGTCAGCCATTCCTATTGCCTTTGCACCCCCAGCCGTCGCCATGTGTATGATATCGTCTGCGCTGATGACTGCCGCATCTCTGTGTATTCCCTTCTGTATGAGAGCCGCCAGCTTCATGCTCTCCAGCATATCCGTACTGTTGTTGGACGCCGCACCATCTGTTCCTATAGATACATTTACCCCGGCTGCAAGGCTCTCTGGAATAGGTGGTATTCCTGAACCAAGATAAAGATTAGGTGCTGGATTGTGGCTTATCGACACTCCATATTTTGCGAATCTCTCTATGTCATGAGGTGTGAGATTTACGCAATGGACTGCCAGGAATTTGTCTGTCAGGAATCCTATCTCCTCAAGCATATCCACTATATCCTTGCCGTAATATCTTCCACACATTTCATTGTCGACCTCTGTCTCCTTGATATGCATTGAATATCTCACGTTCTCGCTGAGACAATACTCAAGCATCTCCTGATAGCCTTCCTTCGTGGTCGACCATGTAACATCCGGGCCGGTCCAGATTGAAAGCATGTCATTTTCTTTATATGCTTTCTTCAGTGCATCCACTTCCTTCATAGCCTTGCCCGCAGGCTCAAGGAAGCACTTCGGCATTCCGTATTCCTCTCCGGTATCCTGAAATGTTCTGATAAATACACTACGGATACCCGTTGATACCATTCCATCTATACAGGAATGAGCCAGCTCAGGATCCTGATTGGTGTAGAAGAACTCACTCATCGTCGTACATCCACTCTTTATCGCCTCCATACAGGCAAGCTGTGCTGCCAGCTCATGCTGATGTGGTGTCATGTACTGTCCATATGGGAGTGCTGAAAGATTCAACCACTCTATCAGTCTGTGATCAGCTCCAAGACCTTTCAGGAAAGACTGGAATATATGTATATGTGTATCTATAAATCCCGGAAATACTACCTTGCCCTCGGCATCTATCACACGTCCGGCGCCCTCACATTCCTGAAGCTCCTCCGGTGTCAGCTCGTTCATTTCCTTTATCAGAGTTATCTTCTCTCCCTCTATTCCTATGATTCCTTTCGTATACACTTTTCTGCCCTCATCCATTGTGTGTATCTGCGCATTTTTGATTATCAGATCATAACTCTTCATAGCTCTTTCCTCCTGACTTTGAATATCCACTAAAAAAGGAGTCCTTCCCCGGCAGTGTGTGTTAAAACATTCCACACAAACTGCTTTCGAAAAGACTCCTTTGTCCAAACAAAAAGGAACCAAATAGCTATCTGTTTTGGTGTTAAGGAAAACAGATAAAACTTTTGGTTCCTGATGGCTCGTATACTAGCACTGCCATGCCAAATGGTCAATACTCTTACACCGCATTGTTCTTTTTTTATTTTTTTAACGGTTTTCGCCTTATTATATTACGTGTTAACCATTTTCACTTAATTTATTTCAGCAACCTGTTCAGTACCGAATCGAACTTCTCCCGGATCGCCCTGTACCCGGGAACACAGGCTACAATCTCATCCTCAACCTGGCTCAGTTTCACATTGCCATCACTCTTCTTGTACTTGTTGAATACATCCCACAGACCATTCTCGTCAAATCTTTTGTCAACAGACTTGTTGTTGTCACCCTGTCCAAATGCAAAGTTTGCACTGGCGGCATCCCCGACTTTTCTGGCATGCAATCCCAGAAGGATTCCCACAAATGCATTGTAGTCCCACTTCTGCGGAAGACTCTTTCTATACTCAAGAAGTTCATCCCGTCCACCAACAAGCTGTGGTGCCAATTCTCTGAACTGTCCAAGGG
>CAVCCL010000088.1:31239-36895 GCA_963600665.1 Bifidobacterium catenulatum
AGTTATTTGTTTCAACTTTAACAGGCTTTCTTTCTATTTTTTCCCGCACCGGCTCAGATGGCTTCGGACTGTTTTTTCCCGCTATGGCATTATCCAGAATATCACTGTCAAGCTTAACATGAACACAGCCCTTAAGCTCTAAAGACTCATCACATGCAGGTGTCGGTACTCTGTAGGTATCACCCCAGCACCAGAGATCATAATTTGGAATGTAATGCATATCCAGCTTCTGCTCCTGTCCGTCAACAAGCCCGTATAAACAGTTTGCTGCAAGCTCATAGGCATACTGGCCATCAAAATAAAGCTTTTTAAACTTCACGTTTTCAGGTATGTAAAAACTTGCACTGCTGCCATTCATCCTCGGATATTCATCAATTGGAAGCCTGCAAAGCTCTGCTCCATTTAATTTATCAAAGAACTTAGGCTCCTGCTTTACCCAGACTACATCCTGCTGCATGTCAAATGAGAACACATGCGGCACACCCTGATGCCCCTGTAAGCCGTTATTGCTATATGAACTGGCAAATGCCTCCAGCACTCTCCAATCTGCTTTTTGATAATTCAAATCTATAATGTATGAAATCTGTGTATCGCCACTGCGACCACCTGTATATCCTGCAATAACCCTTTTCCCATTTGCATAAAGGAATTCGCACGATGATTTCTTTGCTGATGACGCAAATCTTACAGCATTTGTATCACTTCCCGGCTTATTTCCATACGCCTTTCTAAATTCATCGTCCAGATCTATATCATCCTCATGGCTTTCCCATATTGCTCCACCATCACCATTCTCCATATTTATAATATTGATTGATTTTTTGCAATTTGCTGTTAAAGTCTCAGAATAAAATACATAATATCCAAGTATATACACACATTCCACATATGATTTCTGTCCAAACTTGTGTGTACTCACATGGCTTAATTCTCTTCCGTTTCCCTTATACAGCGATATCTTCTGTGTATTGTACAGGAAAATTCCCGTTCCATTTACAGCCACAAATTCATATGCTTCTCTTGTATCGACCTTATATATATGGAATTTCTTCTGTTCTATATCAACCTCTACAACGTATATACCGCCAGCTCTATTTCTGATAAAATAAAGCTTCCCCTCATAGAACGAATATCTGCAATATCCCTTTCTCGCCATATCTTCATTGTATCCATTTGTCATATCGCGAGTTATATCTCTCCAGTCTGTATTTATATGATACTCACTGTGAAAAGCCACAAACCGATCTCCGTATAATTTTTCTCCTGCCATAACCCAGTCCTCCGCATCTCAATATATTTATCTTGTTCCAAACACTGCCGCCAATATTATCGGCAACAGTACAAGGGTGAACATTCCCCACTTCCGGGCACATTTCCCGAGCACCAGCGCTACCACTGCCCCAGCCACAGCGCAGGTTCCCACGGACAGCCCGCCATGGAACATCCAGTAAATCGCAATTCCCCAGGTGAGCCAGCCAATCAGCATCGACAACAATCCCATCTGTCTGTTGACCGATGCCATTTCTGATCTGCTGGATCCCTTGCGTCTCCGATCCGCCATTCCATTATTCATACACCAGTCGTAATACGGCATCCTGTAGCCGCCATCCACTGCACTGACATATTTTCTTATATTTGCCTTGCTCACAACAGTTGAGACTTCGCCGGAATCTATCTTGTATTTTCTAAGCTCCCGCATCTCCTCCGATGTGGCATCCATGCTCTGCCCCTTTGCCTTTCGGTATAACAGATCCACCTTTCTCTCTCTCGTCATCACTTTCTCCTATCTTCTTGACAATACCGCCATAGCGATCCCTGCTATCACAAATGCTGCGATGATAGATGCTATCCATCCCCAGTGCAGCACAAACTTGCACACAATAAATCCTGCGATCAGCGCTACCCCCAGCACCGAATCCTGCTTGTCAAAATTTCTCTGCATATCATCATCAGAATCCATCTGTCCTCCCGCAAATGACTGCTGCGCATACATATTTCCTCCGCTACTCATACCTCCCTGCGAAACGCCCAGAAGGTCATCAAATGTCGGTGAATAACCAGGGATACCATCCGGATACTGCTGTAAGGCGTTATATATCTGCATTTTTGCCACATTCATGCCCTTGTATCTGTTGGTTATCTTTGTTCTTGCGTTCGGGTTGCCTATAGTTCCCCTGATGTTCCACAATTCTGCAACAGCAGACAACGCAAATCCATAACCCTCATTCTGATTAGCTCCCGATATGCCCATTACCGTAGCCTGATAAATACTGTCCGCTACATCATTCAGGTTCATTCCCGCATTTGCCACGGTATTCTTCGCCATTCCCTTATCCATTTTTTCTCTTCTCCTCGCTTCTTATGTATTTTTCATCCGGCCCTGTCTCGTCACGCCGCCGGAACAAACAGTGCAATTATCAGCACACACACCAGCACATACAGGATCTTTCTTACGATCAGCTCATAAGGCGTACCCGTACCAAACATCTCCATCTTTGGTACAATGCGGATACGCATTCCGCCAAACTGCACTCCGGCCTCAGTCATTATATCCAGCAGAAAATGGCTGAAAAGCCCAAGAAACATTCCAAGCAGGATAAGCTGCAATATAACTCCACTTACTCCGGCTATGTACTGCATCATTACACCTCTGAGACAAAGCAGATAGCACACACAGGATACAAGCATCGGATATACGTGGGACTTGGCACTTCTGTGTCCTGCCCCGATCACATTGAAAAACTTCTGTATGACCAGATTTAGTGGACTCTGGGAGGCCACACTGTCATTATCCTGATCCAGATCAGGGAGTGTGCTCGACCATATGGCATACGGAAGTATTATCCCAAGCTGCAGGATCGGACTGACACCGTCTATGGTAAGTCCCATCTTCTGGGTATACAGATACCCGCCTATGCCAAATGCCATTCCACCCAGTACATGCGTTTTCGAAGTCATATCCTTCTCCTTTTTACCCTGTATTTAAGCTGCCAAATAAAAACTTTCGCATCTCACGACCATCTTATCACAATATTTTTTGCGAAAATCCCATATGTATAAAATGACCGTCAGATGTACAAATTTGCACATCCGGCGGTCATTCCAGCCCGATAACTTCCATGTCATCAGGAATCTCTATTGAATTAAGTATATCGTCCACACTCTCCGTAGCAGCCTCCGTCTCCTGAACAGTCGTATCAGGTTCGCTGCTCTGTTCCGCTGTTACCTGGTAATCTTCCGTTGTCGCAGCCTCAGTTGCCTTGGTGCTCTCCGTCGCTTTTTCCGTTGCCATTTCTGTGGTAACCTCTGTTGTGTTTTTCTCTGTGGCAGCCTGCTCTGTCGTGTTCTTCTCTGTGGTGGCTTTCTCTGTGGTTATCAGCTCTGTAGAAGCAGTTGTGATCTCTGTGGTACTGCCGCTCTCCTCTGAAATATTACTCTCCGCGGTCGTCTCAGCGCTCTGGCCATTCCTGCCCTTATAGACTATCGCAGTTATTATAATGATCAACATTACCGTGATCCCGGCTATAACAAAGGCATATATTCTTTTTCTACCGGCTGGCACTCCCGAATCTTCACCTGTTGTATCAACAGCCCCTGACACCTGGGTTATGCGCTCCTCTATGGATGGTCTGACTGTCAGCGCCAGAAGAAATGCCTCCATATTCTGATACCTGTGGGACGGCTCCAGCTCAAGTCCCTTCTTCAGGGCGTCCCTCTGCCAGTCCTCAAGCATCACCAGATCACTCTCTATGTCAGCATCATCTTTTCTTTGCATACGATGAACGGCATCGTCAAGCGTCTTCCCGCACAGTGCAGTGTACATGGTCGAAGCGAGTGCATACACGTCCGTCCACGCTCCCTGCTTTCCATCCCCCGTGTACTGCTCGGGAGGAGCATATCCCTGCTTGAATATAACTGTATTCTGTCTCTTCTGCCCATCAAGCTGTTTCGCTGCACCAAAGTCCAGCAAATAGAAGCTGTTGTCCAGACCGATCTGGATATTCTCAGGACTTATATCCCTGTGTATCACACCCTGTCTGTGTATCTGTGCCAATGATTTGATTATCGGTGTCACGAGCCCCACTAATTCATCATAGGTAAACACACCATTTTCCCTGATATACTGGGCAAGAGTAATACCGTCAACATACTCCATAACTATGTATGCCGTATTGTTCGCCTTGCACGTATCAAGCACAGTAACCATGCCCTCAAGGTAACTGTATCTCTTAAGTATCTCCGCCTCATGCATGAAATGAGCAAGACCCTTTTCAAACTGCACCGCCTTATCTCCGCCAAATACATGAAGCCCTGCATCCACCGCAGCATCCTCTCTGGAGGCATATTGCGAAGGGAAATATTCTTTTATTGCCACTCTGTGCTGATCAGACCTACGAACTCCTGAATAAGTTATTCCAAATCCACCTTCTCCGATCACGCTGTCTATTCTGTATTCATCAACCAGCATTTGTCCATGCGACAATGCCCGTTTTATCTGTTTCTGCCCTTCCATACGTCTCCCACATCTACCAATACCAGTTCACAATCCCCAAGCCGGATAACATCTCTATCCACGATCAGGCTCCCCGGTTCCACCGTATGTCCATTCACCCATACATCTCTTCTCGTTTCCTCGAATTTCAGAACAAACCTCTGGTCATCGGGATCGCACTCAATACTTGCATGAGCCTGTCTTGATATGCTCTCCTCCAAATTCAACGCAACATCCATATTTGAACTTCGACCAATAACATTCTCGCCTTCCCTGAGTTCAAATGCTGCGCCCTTCATCCGGCCTTCCACGCACACCAGTATTCCCTGCACCCGTCTCCTGTGCATTACATAATACTGCTTCTGCTCCACCGTTTCCGACTGTTCAGTCGTCTTGTCTGCCTGGAGCATTCCCAGTGCATCAGCCTCATCATCCTTCGTCATACCAACTCCATAGCAATGTGGACATGAACGAAATTTCTCCGCATCATATATATGTCCAAGCTCACATTTTATCAGTTGCATATCATTCTATCTCCGATCTATCCTAACCTGTATATATACCGGTCATCCCCAAATACAATATTTGTTCCCGGCTTTACCGCATATGTATCTCCCCTTCTCATAAGCTCGCCATCATCAAGAAATGTCCCATTGGTCGAGCAGTCCTTTACCTCGTAATAGTCGCCATCCTCATGATACGTTATCCTACAGTGGACTCTGCTCACCTGAGGAAGATTTACGACCACATCCGCCGTCTCACCGGACCTGCCAACCACAATCTCCTGTTCTGGCACAAGTCTGACTATCTTACCCATATATTCTCCCTTCACGCAGATAAGGGAGCCCTTGGCATTGTTCAACCTGTGCGTTCCCGCATTGACAAAAATCTCTGTCTTGCAGTCATCCGCCAGCTCCGCCTGGTATACCACGCTCTGGATAAGCGGTCTGTATCTACGGCTCATAGAAACCCTCTCACCGTCTACATACACGGCATTCTCCTTGAGATCCGTAATGTAGGGGATCGCTATCAGGTAGCTCTGGTGGCATCTCACAAAATGCGCACCTGCAAGCTCCTTCTCTATATCATCCAGCCTGCTGTAATATTCATATATCTCTTTGTCAGTGTGTATATACAGCTTTCTGTGATCACTCTCTATATACC
>CAVCCL010000089.1:0-3666 GCA_963600665.1 Bifidobacterium catenulatum
GTGTGGATATCCTGCAGTCCAAGCTCATCTATAACTTCATCGAGGAACTTTAATCTCTTATTCAACGAATCCATAAGTGTTATATTCAGCTCTGGAAATGCAATCTTCAGAGGAATTCCCGGAAATCCTGCTCCTGTACCAACATCTATAACGTCAATATTCTCATGAAGATCTTTATACTTTGAAAGAAGCAGACTGTCAGCAAAATGCTTTATTATGACATCTTCCTTCTCAGTTATGGCTGTAAGATTCATTACCTTATTCCACTCAACCAGAATATCATAATATTTTGAAAATTGTTCTATCTGCTTATCGCTCAATTCCAGACCAAACTGTTTTGTTATGGAATTTAATCTGTCCATACTGTTCTCCTTCAACAAATTATTCTGAATAACTTCTATATCAGTTTAGTCTCTACCCTTCATCTTGAGATACACCAGCAATACTGATATATCAGCCGGAGAAACTCCTGATATTCTTGACGCCTGTCCAATATTTTCAGGTCTGATGAGAGACAGCTTCTGTCTGGCCTCGATTCTGAGATTTGATATATCATTATAATCAATATCTGCTGGCAGCTTTTTCTTCTCCAGCTTCTTAAACTGGTTTACTTGCTGATTCTGTCTGTCTATATATCCCTGATATTTTATGGTTATATTTATCTGTTCAATCACATCATCAGGAAGTCTGGTTCTACCCTCATCTATCGGTTCAATCGCCTCATATGACAATTCCGGTCTTCTTATAAGTTCTGCCAGAGATGCAGCAGTCTTGAGTCCTGTGCTTCCAAGATTCTCAAGGAACTTCTGTATAGTTGAATTTGCTCCAACCATAGTGCTCTCAAGTCTCTGTATCTCATCTGTTATCTGCTGTCTCTTCTTTGTAAATGCAGCATATCTCTTGTCGTCTATGAGTCCGATCTCATGTCCAATCTCCGTGAGTCTCAGATCAGCGTTGTCCTGTCTGAGAAGAAGTCTGTATTCAGCTCTGGATGTCATCATTCTGTACGGTTCGGATGTCTCCTTTGTGACAAGATCATCTATAAGAACTCCTATATATGCCTGTGATCTGTCAAGAACGACCGCTTCCTTGCCCTGTACTTTTCTTGCAGCATTGATTCCTGCCATTATGCCCTGGGCTGCAGCCTCCTCGTATCCTGAGCTTCCATTTATCTGGCCGGCACCAAAAAGTCCTGAGACACTCTTAAACTCCAGAGAAGGCTTTAAGTTAATGGCATTTATACAATCATACTCGATGGCATATGCATTTCTAATTATCTTTGCATTCTCAAGTCCCTTCATGCTGTGTATCATCTCATACTGCACATCTTCAGGAAGGGAACTGCTCATTCCACCCATATACATCTCATTCGTATATTCACCCTCAGGCTCAATAAATATCTGATGTCTGGTCTTATCAGGGAATTTCGTAACCTTATCCTCGATAGAAGGGCAGTATCTTGGTCCTGTGCCCTCGATCACACCTGAAAACAGAGGTGATCTGTCTATATTGTCTCTGATTATCTGATGTGTTTTTTCATTTGTGTAACAGAGCCAGCATGAGATCTGGTCACGTCTTATATCCGCCTCAGTATTTGTAAATGAGAATGGAACTATCTTCTCATCACCCTTCTGTTCCTCCATCTGGGAAAAATCTATCGTTCTTTTATCCAGTCTGGCAGGGGTTCCCGTCTTGAATCTTCTTATCTCTATACCTGCATCCTTCATAGAATCTGACAAATAATTGGCTGCCATGAGTCCATTAGGACCTGTGTGATATACGACATCTCCATATATACATCTCGCCTTGAGGTATGTTCCTGTACAAAGAACCACAGCCTTTGCAAAATAAGTTGCGCCCGAATATGTCTTTACACCCTTAACCACATTATCCTCGATGATAATTTCCGATACCTCTGCCTGCCTCAATGTGAGATTATCTGTATTCTCAAGGGTGTGCTTCATGGTTCTGGAATAATTCGCCTTGTCCGCCTGGGCACGAAGAGAGTGAACCGCCGGACCCTTGGAGGCATTGAGCATCTTTGACTGAATATACGTCTTGTCTATATTCTTGCCCATCTCTCCGCCAAGTGCATCTATCTCCCTTACCAGATGTCCTTTGGAGCTTCCTCCTACATTCGGATTACATGGCATCATGGCCACACTGTCCATACTCACTGTAAATATAATAGTATTCAGACCAAGTCTTGCACTTGCAAGAGCTGCCTCACATCCTGCATGTCCTGCCCCCACAACTACCACATCATATTCTTCATTCAAAACAGGCATACAAATGTCCTCCTTCCAGTACCTTATATCCTGCAATCTATTTTCCCATACAGAATTCCTTAAATATCTTATCGGCCAGATCATCCCTGGCTGTTTCACCTATTATCAGACCAAGATGTTCGTATGCATCCATGAGATCGATGGAGAAAAAGTCCTCCTCCATTCCCATATCTATACTTTCTTTGACCTTTAACAATGCATTTTTGGTGCATACAAGTTCATTTTTATGTCGGGTATTAGTGATATAAAGCTGATCATTATATGTCAATGTACCCTCAAAAAACATCCTGTTCAAAAGCTCATACAATTCTTCACTGCCATCACCGGTCAGTGCTGACAACTGAATTATATCTGCATCTATATATTTCTTAATATCCGATTCGTCTATCTTCTTTTCCAGATCAGATTTGTTGAGTATCACAACAACATTCTTATCCTGTATTCTGGACATTATCCTGTGATCGTTCTCATCCAGGTCAATTGAACTGTCAACCACATAAAGCACAAGGTCAGCTTTATCCACAGACTCTAATGCCTTATCCACACCGATCTTCTCAACAACATCATCGGTATCCCTTATTCCTGCTGTGTCAACTATGTTCAAAGTTATGCCTCTTACATTTATCACTTCACTGAGCGTATCCCTGGTCGTGCCGGCCATATCTGTGACAATTGCCCTTTCCTCGCCAACAAACATGTTCATCAATGAAGATTTTCCCGCATTCGGCTTACCAACAATAACTGTATTTATTCCCTCAGACAGAACTTTTCCATTGTCAAATGTTGTCAAAAGGTTATCCACACTATCTACAAGGTTATCCACAATTATTTCTAACTTTTGTGGAAAACCATCCAGACTATAGTGCTCAGGATCATCCAAAGCAGATTCTATAAACGCCACGTTGTACAGAATCTGTTCTCTCATATCAACTATCTTATCCCTAAGTCTACCCTGAAGCTGTTCCACGGACGTTCTAGCTGCAAAATCATTCTTGGCATTTATTATATCCATGACGGATTCTGCCTGTGACAGATCTATCCTTCCACCGAGAAATGCTCTCTTCGTAAATTCTCCAGGCTCGGCTGCCCTTGCACCACATTTTATGACCAGGTCAAGTATCTTTCTGAGGACAACTATACCTCCATGACACTGAAGTTCACACACATCCTCACATGTGTACGTATGGGGAGCCTTCATGACCAGAAGTATAGCCTCATCTATCATTCTGTCATCCTCATACACACCACCAAATGCAGCAGTGTAAGATTTCATATTTACCGCTTTTTTGTTTTTATTTGCAGCGCGGAACAACATGTCTGTTATCTCACATGCCCTGTCTCCGCTGATCCTTATTATTCCAACTCCGGCATTACTCAT
>CAVCCL010000090.1:0-10264 GCA_963600665.1 Bifidobacterium catenulatum
ATGCTTCCTATGTCTGTGAGCTGTCTGTTCATATCCCACTTTACATACTCTATGTTAGCTGAAGATACGATATTTCTCACGCACTCATATACATAGTCTCTGACTTCTTTTCTCGAGAGATCCAGAACATACTGATTTCTCGAGAGAGTCGCCGTTCTCTCTGGAACAGCAAGTGCCCAGTCAGGATGTTTCCTGTACAATTCAGAATCCGGCGATATCATCTCCGGCTCCATCCATATTCCAAACTTGAGGCCAAGCTTGTTCACCTCGTCCACAAGGTACTTCAAGCCGCCCTTTATCTTGTTCTCATTTACAAACCAGTCACCAAGACTTGTCGCATCATCATTTCTGTGTCCAAACCAGCCGTCGTCCATGACCAGCATCTCTATGCCGTGCTCCGCCGCACTCTTCGCAATGGCAAGGAGCTTATCTGTGTCAAAGTCAAAATATGTAGCTTCCCAGTTGTTGATGAGCACAGGTCTCTTCTGGTGAAGATATCTGCTCCTTATCATGTGGCTTCTGTAAAAGTCATGAAGATTTCTGGTCATCTGTCCAAGTCCATCGTGGCTGTATGTGAGTACAACCTCCGGCGCCGTGAACTCCTCTCCAGGTGTGAGCAGCCACTCAAAGCCCTCGGAATGGATACCCATGACGGCACGTATGGAATCGAACTGGGATTTCTCTATCTGAGCTATGAAGTTGCCCGAATACACGAAGTGCATTCCATACACATCGCCATTTGCCTGATCGGCATTCTTGGTCATCCATGCCATAAATGGGTGATCCTGGTGGGACGACTCACCGCGGAGAGAGCTGACGCTCTGCTTGCCATAGGCTATCGGGCGTCTCTCTATCTGTCTCTCCCTTGCCCATGAACCGTGAAGCGTGAGCATCTCAAAATCCTCATCGTCCATATCTATGCAGGCAGAATATACCTTTGTAAGGCTTATATTCTTATCACCTGTATTCTTCACAACAACACTTCTTGTTATGACATCCTCTTTCTCAAATACGGAATACAGCAGATCCACGCCAAGTCCATCTCCATTATCCTCAAGGTGGAGGATAAGAGTGCCTACAGTCTCTTCGCCGGCAAATGATGACGGCAGTCCGGCAAGCTCCGGCTTACCATCCACT
The DNA here is from genome assembly GCA_963600665.1 of Bifidobacterium catenulatum. Lineage (GTDB taxonomy): Bacteria > Bacillota > Clostridia > Lachnospirales > Lachnospiraceae > Coprococcus. The sequence continues at coordinate 1,138 of CAVCCL010000090.1, forward strand.
ATGTCATAGCCTCTGTACTTCAGATCCACAGTCCTGCTTCCATTTGCAGTTTTTACCGCTATGCAGCTCTCCCTGTAATCTCCGATTCCTTTGCCGGAATACTCCGCCGGGAAAGTGTCAAGAAACGAACATCTCTCGCGGTCATTCACCGATGGAACCAGCGGCCCCTCCCAGGTTCTGAGGAACTGCCCGCACTTCTGTGAACGTATCTTTTTGCCATAATATATGTGGCCAACAAAGCCCTCTTCGTCGGCTATTCCGATCCTGTAGCTTGTGTTCTCTGTATCAAGTTCAAATATCCTGTTGTCTTCGTCAAATCTTATGCCCATATATCCGTAATCTCCTCATTTTATTCCGTATCACATACCATTTCCGGCTTCAGATCATTTGCCGCTTATATACTCAAGGAAGGCAAGTGCAAGCTCCATATGGGTGGCATTCTCGCCAAAGCCCACAGCTACATCATCGCCGTACCATCCGGTATCCTTGACCCACTGGTTACCGCCTATCTTTATTCCAACCGGCATCTTCTCACCGGTCTCAATGACTGTGGCATACACAAATGAGTCCTTATACTTTTCTTTCAGATCATCACTCAGAACCGTGTCAAGATTCTGCATGTATCCAAACTCCCCAAGGCTCAGCACCAGCTCCGAGTCCGCAAAGAACACATCCACCGCATTTGCCATGAATTTGTTCTGTACAAGTTGAAGGCTGTCCTGACTCATGGCATCGTTCGGGTCTGTTGAGACTCCGATCCCCGTGCTTATACTCACATACTCCTTATCGCCATCGTATCCGTTGTTCTCAAGGAATTCCGTGTAATAACTTTTTTCATTCGCCGCCGACTCCTGCTGGGTGGTGTTGACCGCCAGTATGTTGAGCGCTGCCGACGCAGCAGTGAAATGCTTCACCACGAGGAAGCAGATGATACCCACGACCACCAGTGCAAATATCGCCTTCGGAGCATAATACTCCATGATATATTCTCTTTTCTGCTGTTTGTTCATAAGGCCGAGCTTTTCCTTCTCAGACATATGCTCATCCGCATCGAGCACACTCTCTGGAACCTTCTTCGCCTTTTTCTCCGCATCATCGTCACCCGTGGCAATGATGTGTCCTGCAATGCTCTTCACATGTACATTCTTCTGCGCCGTATCGCGCAGCTCTTCCTGTTTGTTTTCCTTCTTTTCTTCCGGCATACCTTCTCCTATACTACTATTATTGATCTTACAATATGATCCCCGTCGCCTGCATTTTTTCTTTGTTTATTGTAACATTTTTTAGGTAATTTTTAAACATATTTTTAACAATTTTAGGTATATTTTACTTTATCTCCAGCATGTCGATTTGTGACTTTATACACAAAAAGGGATCTCAGCCACAAGGCCTTGATCCCTATTTGTCAGCGCACTGGCTGGAACGTGCATTCACATGCTAAATTATAATATTAATTGTAGTATATGGAAGGAATGTTGTTTTTGTTTTTATTTAACAAGCTCCTGCACACATGCTTTCATCTCGTCTATCTTTGACATGGCATTTTTTAGGCTGATTTCATTCACGCCAAAGTAGAACTTGATCTTTGGTTCGTTTCCGGAAGGTCGTACCGCGAACCATGCATTATTTTCCAGCTCATAGTACAACACGTTTGATTTTGGAAGACCCATGTGCTCCTCTTCGCCATCAAGCGGCTTGCGGATTCCGCTCACATAGTCTCTCATGCCGGTAACTTTGATACCTGCAAAAGTTTCCAGTGGATGGTTTCTGAAGTTCTCCATCATCTCCTTGATCTGTGCTGCACCATCTACACCCTTTAGAGTTATCCCAAACGCACCTTCAAAGTAATAGCCATATTTGCGGTAAACCTCTTCCATGGCATTACAGATGGTTTCTCCCTGCAGCTTATAAAATGCTGCTATTTCACATAAAATGACAACGGCTGCGCAAGCGTCCTTGTCACGAGTGTAGTCTCCTACTAAACATCCAAAGCTCTCCTCCATTCCGAAGATGAACTTGTATGTGTTATTCTTCTCAAAGAGAAGAATCTGCTCACCTATGTACTTAAATCCGGTGAGTGTCTCTATATATTTCAGATTGTAATTCTCTGCTATTGCCTTTGTAAGATTGGTGCTGACAACTGTATTACAGATTGCACCATTTGCAGGCAGCTTGCCGACTGCTTTCTGCTCACGGCAAACATACTCTGCTATCAAAGCACCTGTCATGTTGGCATTGAAACGGACATATGGATATGCAGGATCTGCTGCAAATTCCGTATCCTTCCAGATTCCTGTGCTGTCCTTGACATATATACCAAGTCTGTCTGCATCAGGGTCTGTTGCCATGATAACGTCCGCATCAACCTTCTTTGCCAGGTCTATTCCCATGGCAAATGCTGATGGTTCCTCAGGATTTGGAGACTTAACTGTGCTGAAGTCTCCGTCAGGAACTGTCTGCTCCTCAACCACATATACGTGCTTGAAGCCCAGTCTCTTGAGCACTTCCCTTACGGGTACATTTCCTGTTCCGTGAAGCGGTGTGTATACTATCTTGATATCGTCTGCAACCTTTGGAATGATGTCGCCGTGGATAGTCTGCTGGATGAGTGCCTGATAGTAGTTCTCATCGACACTTGCAGGAACCATGCAGAACAGTCCGTCTGCGATCGCCTTATCCTTGTCCATGGTCTTGACATCCTCGTATCTCTTAACGTCCGCCACATGCTTCAGGATATCCTGATCCTGTGGTGACACGATCTGGCTGCCGTCCTCCCAGTACACCTTGTAACCATTGTACTCAGGTGGATTGTGGCTTGCTGTTACCACGATTCCGGCTATACATCCAAGCTCCCTTACTGCAAATGAAAGTTCAGGTGTAGGACGGAGCGCATCAAATACATAAGTCTTTATTCCATTTGCATTGAGGCACAGAGCTGATACCTCTGTGAACTCTGCTGACATATTTCGGCAGTCATGAGCTATGACAACTCCTCTCCTGGCAGCCTCAGGGCCAACCTCAAGTATGTAATCAGCAAGACCCTGTGTGGCCTTTGTAACTGTGTATATATTCATTCTGTTGGTTCCGGCGCCCATAATTCCGCGCATTCCACCGGTTCCGAACTTCAGATTCTTGTAGAATCTGTCCTGGATCTCTTTGTCGTCATCTGCGATACTTCTAAGCTCTTCCTTGGTCTTCTCGTCAAAGCAGTCTGACTCAAGCCAGAACTTGTACTCATCCATGTAACCCATCTCTTTTACCTCCACCTTTTATATATTTACAATCGCATCTGCGATCTTTGAATCTATATTCCGCTGACATTTTATTACAAGTTAATCGATTCTATGAAAACATCGCCTTCACATTTGCCGCAAGCTCGTCAAGCTGCTTTGCCGCATCCTCCTGTGAGTTTCCCTTTACCCCGAGGTAGAACTTGATCTTCGGCTCTGTGCCTGAAGGTCTCACAAGGAACCATGCACCATCCGCAAGCTGGTAATATATCATGTTGGACTTTGGAAGGACTGCTTCCTCGGACTTTCCTGTTGCAGCGTCTGTCTCTGTTCCAAGCTTGTAGTCGTATATCTTCTCCACGCTGTAAGCGCCGACCTTCTGCACCGGATTATCCCTGAGTGTCTGTATCATGGACTGTATCTTTGCAGCGCCCTCGCGGCCGTCGAACTTCATGGTCTGAACCTTCTCTTTGTAGTATCCATACTCCTGCCACAGCTCAACCATTCTGTCCCACAGAGTCATTCCACGGTTCTTGTAGTATGCCGCAGCCTCACAGAGAAGCATCAGTGTTCCTACTGAATCCTTGTCCCTTGCATATGTACCAGGCAGACAGCCAAATGTATCTTCAAGTCCGAACACATAATTGTGCTCTCCTGTCTGCTCGTAAGCTCTCATTCTTGATGCTATGTTCTTGAATCCGATCAGGTTGTTGCAGTCGCAGAAGGTGTTGTACTTCTTACATATCTCCTTGACCATATTGGTGATAACAACCGTCGTTACGATCGCCGGATTCTCAGGAAGTCTGCCACTCTGGGATCTCTGCATCAGCACGTAATCACAGAGGATCGCACCGAACATATTGCCCGTAAATTCTTTATACTCATTATTCTTACTGTCATATCCATACATTCCGAGTCTGTCCGCATCAGGATCTGTGACAAGAATCAGCTCGCCGCCGACCTTCTTCGCCAGCTCAAGGCTCAGTGCATAAGCCTCCGCACCTTCAGGATTTGGTGACTTCACAGTTGGGAAATTGCCATCCTGAACAGCCTGCTCCTCAACGACATGTACATCCTTGAAACCAAGCTCGCCGAGAACTCTTGTAACAGGCTTGAGGCCTGTTCCGTGGAGCGGAGAATATACGATCTTCAGATCTCCCGCCTTCTGGATCTCCTCCGGATTCATGACAAGCTTGTGAAGCTCTCCTATATATGCGTCATCGATCTCCTGACCGATCACATTCAGTAGTCCTGCATCTATTGCAGCGCCCTTGTCCATAGTCTTGACCATGGAGAAATCTTCTATCTTGTTGACCTCTGCAATGATCTCCTTATCCTGTGGAGATACGATCTGGGCTCCGTCATCCCAGTACACCTTGTATCCGTTGTACTCCTTCGGATTGTGGCTTGCTGTTATGTTCACACCGATATTGCAGTGCAGATATCTGACTGCAAATGAAAGCTCCGGTGTCGGACGAAGCGCATCAAACAGATACACTTTCACGCCATTTGCACACAGGCAAAGCGCAGTCTCAAGAGCATACAAAGAAGCATTATTCCTGTTGTCAAATGCTATCGCTGCTGACGGCTCTGATATTCCGATCTTTGCTAGGTAGTTTGCAATTCCCTGTGTTGCCATGCGGACCGTGTAAATGTTCATGCGGTTCGTTCCCGCTCCCATCACACCTCGAAGTCCACCTGTTCCAAACTCAAGGTTTGTATAAAATCTATCTTCAATCTCCGCCTCATTATCCTTTATGCTGACAAGCTCCTGCTTCGTGACATCATCTACCTGATCGCTGCCAAGCCACATCTCGTATCTCTGCTTTGCGTCCATCTTCTACCCCTTTCCTGACCTCACAGGCCACACAGATTTTACCTTTTTATCTATCCCCAATTTATCTTCCGTTCGTTTTATTAGGCTATTTTTAGCTAATTTATTGTTATTTGTATAATATATTAAGCAGTTTTTAAATTCAATATTTAATCTTGCAATTTATATCACTTTGTTGCGCAGATACAGTTTCTGGCACTGATGACAGTTTCCACATTTTCCACAATTGACTTATAATATGTAAAATCCATATAATTGTATAGATGTATAAGGGGAGTTCATACAGACAAGAAAATTTGTAAGGAGAGAATAAAATGATCAGCAATATAACCGACCTCTTTTATTCCTTTACGGAGGCTATTTGTGATCTGCTCCTCATGGCAGCACTGCTGAATGTGAATCGTGGCTCAATGCGCCATCCCGTCATCATCACATTTGTGTACTTCCTGTCAGGCGCTGGTCTGACCAGATTGTTCCCAAATGTATTCGGATGGCTTGCCCTGTGCGTCATGTCATACTTCGCACTTTTTTATATACTGCGGGTCTCGTATTTTGACACGCTTATCGCATACATCATATCCTATCTGGTCTTTGCGATATTTGACGATATATTTATCATGCTCTGCCATGCACTTGGCATTTACAACGATAACACGATAGCAACTGCAAATGCGGTCATTCTGCTTGTCGCCGTGTGTCTGTCCGCCAGATTCCTGCCTTTGGGCAGATTGTTCTCGTCCCTCATGGAGGGAAATAACTTTACCAGGTTTCTGATCATACATTTGTACATAATCTACATGATATATATCGGACTGTACAAATACAGTTCCCTGAAAACTGACATATACATACCGCTTATGGCTTCATTTGCCGTGGTGTTTACACTGGCTGACATAATATTGATAAAACAGCAGCATGTTATCAGCTCACAGCAGCACAACCTCGAAAATTATAAAACCTATCAGCCTCTGATGTCTGATCTGATCAATGATATCCGCGGAAAGCAGCATGACTTTAACAATCAGATAACCGCCATCAAGATGCTGCGATACACCTACACGGATTACGATTCTCTGGCAAATGCACTGGACGATTATTCTGCAAAACTGATCGACGACTACAGAGAGACGGATCTGCTAAAAATAAACCTGAGCGTTGTAGCCGGCTTTGTGTACAGCAAGATCACGGAAGCACAGAAGGAGCAGAAGGAGCTCGTGGTCCAGGTGGCCTCCAGGGATCTGAAGAGCCGAATGCCGGAGTATGAACTGATCAGGATCATCGGTATACTGATCGATAATGCACTTGAATCGACCGCCCCATTCGGCACTGCATATCTGTACCTGGACAGCAGGCAGAACCAGATAGAAATAAGAACGAGGAACAAAGGCTCTGTCAAAACCAATGAATCCCGCCAGAACATGTTCACCCCGGGATATACTACCAAAAACGGAGACAGACATGGCCATGGCTATGGGCTGTACAACCTGAAAAAACTAACTGACAAGTACAACGGTAAAATATATCTCGACACGGTAAATACCACCCAAGGAGACTACATACAGTTCGACGTCATCGTATGACGACAGCAAAGCGCCGCCCGGTCACCAGACCAGACGGCGCTTTTTTGTATCTGCTATATATTATACTTATTCTACTCTGCCAGCTTGTTGAGCTTCTCAACAAGTGCTGTCTGGAGGGCTTCAAGCTTTGCATCTGCATCCTCAAGGCTTGTTCCCTTGATTCCGTAGTACAGCTTGATCTTTGGCTCTGTTCCTGATGGACGCACACATGCCCATGCACCATCCTCAAGGTCGTAGTAGAGAACGTTTGACTGTGGAAGTCCTGACTCTGTGACCTCTCCTGTGGCAAGATCTGTGATCGTGTTCTTCTCGTAATCACGAACCTTGAGAACCTTGAGTGTATCGATCTGTGTCAGTGACTCAGCTCTGAGTGATGACATGATCTTGCGGATCTTCTCTGCTCCTGTAACACCCTTGAGCGTTATTGTGTAGAGACCTTCCTTGTAATATCCGTACTTCTCATAGAGATCAAGCATGTGATCCCACAGAGTGATTCCCTGGCTCTTGCAGTATGCAGCAGCCTCACAGAGACACATAACTGCAACAGGGGCATCCTTGTCTCTTGCGTATGTTCCAACGAGACATCCGTAGCTCTCCTCCATACCCATTACGAAGTTGTATGAATTATTCTGCTCGAAGAACTTGATCTGCTCACCGATAAACTTGAAGCCTGTGAGAACCTCGATGAGGTTGACATTGTAATCTGCTGCCAGTGGATCAGCCATATTTGTGGTTACAATAGTCTTGACCATGGCCGGATTCTTTGGCATGAGACCGCATTTTGCTCTCTCTCTGAACTGATACTCAGCGATTATAAGTCCTGACATATTTCCTGTAAACGGCATATACTTGCCTGTCTTTGTATCGAGTGCATATATTCCGAGACGGTCTGCATCAGGATCTGTAGCGAGAACGATATCCGCATTCTTCTCCTTTGCCAGCTTAAGTGCAAGCTCAAATGCCTTTGGATCCTCCGGGTTTGGATACTCAAGTGTTGTGAACTCTGGGTCTGGAAGCTCCTGCTCAGGAACGATGTATACGTTCTTGAAACCAAGCTCTGACAGAACTCTCTTTACAGGCACAAGACCTGTTCCGTGGAAAGGTGTGTACACGATCTTGATATTCTCTGACTGCTCCTTGATGATCTCAGGATGGATGATCTGCTTCTTGAGCTCCTCCATATACGCATCGTCTATCTCTGCACCTATGATAGTGAGAAGTCCCTTATCAAGCGCATCCTGCTTATCCATGGTCTTTACTGTATGGAAATCTGTTACAGCCTTGACCTCTGCAATGATCTCTCTGTCCTTTGGAGCTGTGATCTGCGCGCCGTCCTCCCAGTATACCTTGTAACCATTGTACTCTGGTGGATTGTGGCTGGCTGTTATAACTATACCTGCTGTACATCCAAGCTTTCTGACTGCATATGAGAGCTCAGGTGTAGGTCTGAGTGACTCAAAGAGATATGCCTTAATTCCATTTGCACACAGGCAGAGAGCTGCTTCTGCTGCAAACTCTGGAGAATACTTTCTTGAATCGTATGCTATTGCCACGCCCTTGTCCTGTGCGTTCTGCTTCACGATGAAGTTCGCAAGACCCTGTGTAGCCTTGCGGACGGTGTAGAAATTCATTCTGTTGGTTCCTGCTCCGATCACACCTCTGAGTCCACCGGTTCCAAATACGAGATCACGATAGAATCTGTCCTCGATCTCAGCCTCGTCATCAGCTATGGCTGCAAGCTCCTTCTTGGTGTCCTCATCGAAATAATCATCTGTCATCCAAAAATCATATGTGTCTCTGTAACTCATCTTTCTACTTCTCCTTCTTTTTTCTCATTTAGTATGCCCTTTTTTAAGAAATCCAAGAGGATCTCCGTCTTCCAGAAAATGTGTCATGAGGTATGCTCCTCTGAGTGACACCTGCTCCTCTGACAGGATTCTCCTGACCTCACCTCTGTCTGCAAGTATGACCTGTATGTCCTCTGTGCTCTCCTTGCTGTCGAGATTTGGTGTTCCTGTAACTGTTCCGAATACAGCACTGCTCATCTCATCCGTAAATCCCGGGCCCATATAGAATGGTCGTCTGTAGAGTTCTTCTCCGCCCTCATATACATCAAGGGTAAGTCCTGTCTCTTCCTTCATTTCCCTGACTGCAGCCTGCGCCGGAGTCTCATCTCCGTCCACCAGTCCTGCAGGAAGTTCATATATATATGCATCGAGTGGGTATCTGTACTGCCTTATGAGTACCAGCTTCGGCTTATCTTCCAGCTTAACTCCATATATAACTATTCCTTCCGGTTTTATATCGTGGGTCTTTATCTTGATGTCGTTCTCTTTATTCCTTGAAGCAAAGTAATAATTGAAGTCTTTTCCTGCCGTGTCAACCGCATCTATATGATAGAGGTTGAGGAACGGATTGTCTGTGAGTTTTTGTACGCCTTTGTATTTCTCTTTCACTTCATCACTTCCCTTCTGGTTTCATTA
>CAVCCL010000091.1:0-4055 GCA_963600665.1 Bifidobacterium catenulatum
GTCAATCGCGGATCCGTGGTATACAAGAAACTTTGACGAGACATATAAAGATGTCTGTCAGGGATGTGAGGGATTCCTGGAATATCTCAGGCGTGAGAAATTATTGTAAGTGGCTATGCATTGGTTTATATAGAAACCTCACAGAAAACGTGATATTATTTACGCGTACAATGAGATAAGATTTCTATAATAACCGACCACCAACGGAGGGCATAAAGATGGAATTATACAAAGGCAGACCGGAGACAAATGAAGGAAGACTTGAGAGGGAAATCAGAGTCTATGATTTCCTTGACGATCATGGCATAGAGTATTGGCGCACGGATCACGCACCGGCAGACACAATGGAAGTGTGTTACGAGATAGATGCGGTGCTTGGAGCGACCATCTGCAAGAATCTTTTCCTGTGCAACAGGCAGAAGACACAGTTCTATCTGCTCATGATGCCGGGCGACAAGCCGTTCAAGACAAAGGAGATCACATCGCAGATAGGCAGCGCGAGACTTTCATTTGCATCGCCGGAGGATATGGAGAAGTATCTGGATATCAAGCCGGGGGCGGTCAGTGTCATGGGACTCATGAATGACCACGAGAATCATGTGCAGCTACTTGTTGACGAGGATGTTATGAAGGGCGAGTATCTTGGATGTCATCCATGTGTGTGTACATCAAGCCTGAAGATCAGTACTGAGGATATATTTGGAAAGTTTCTTGAGGCGGTTCACCACGATATGATCAAGGTGACGCTTACTGGAGAATAGGAGTGATAGAGTGACATATAGACGCAGGCTGATGGGTCTTTGCATGTTCTGTGTGATGATCTGCGGCATGTGGATGCTGGCAGGATGCGGTGCAAATGGTAAAAACAGCGATGATTTAACTGGAAATGCACAGACAACTGCACAGGAGCAGGCGGCAGAAAAAGCTGGTAGGAGTACAGATCAGCAGACAGAAGCAGTTGATACCACAACAGAAGTGATCAGTGTAAACACAGATACCCCGCAAACTGATAGTTCAGATGCGGCGAAAATAGACGACAAAAACGATACCACCTCATCGGACCAGACAGCAAAGGATGATAAGACAATGATATATGTGGCGCTTGGCGATTCCCTCACGAAGGGATATGGACTTGCAGATGCGGAGAAGAACAGATTCTCAGCGGTGGCGGCCCAGAAGTTGAATGCGGCTGGGATCAAATGCACCGAGAGGAATTATGGTGTGAACGGTCTCACCAGCAGTGAGCTTCTTGACATGATAAACAGTGGCGAGATTGGAATGCTTGACTATGCGGATGTTATCACCGTGGATATCGGAGCAAATGATGTTCTCCACGCAGCGGATAATCTGATATACACAAACCTTGCAGGCAATGTTCTGTCGGCTGACGACTATGCTGCAGTGTGTGCTGATGAGGAGAACAGCCTTGAACAGTGCAAGGAGAATATAGAGGCGATCATCGAGGCGCTCAGAGAGAAAAACGATCATGCCCAGATAATTATGTTTACGATCTACAATCCATATAGGAATGTAGATCTGGATCTTGCGGTAGAAGGAGAGAACCTGACACTTGCGGGATTTACAGACGACCTGGTGAAGAGACTCAATGAGAATATAAATGACATAGCCCAGGCGCAGGGATGCCCTGTCGGCGACTGGTATACAGCATTTGAGATCAATCCAAACAATCTTGTGAATGCGGCATACAGCGAAGGCGTGACCACCAATTTCGACATACACCCGAACAAGGATGGACACGCGGTCATGGGCGAGGTGTGCTACCAGGCGATAAAAAATATTTTGTAAATTTTGTAATAAGGATAAAATGATGGCAGAGAGAAGAAACGGGGGAAAGCCTCGTAGAGAAGGCAACAATAAAATGAGTGGCAGTGTGAATGAAAGAAAAAAGCAGTCACCTAGAAAAAAGTACGATGTGACAGGTGGAGAAAAACGAAATAATACAGTAAGCAAAAGTAAGGCTGTACAGGGAAAAACACGACAGGTACACTCCCCACAGTATAAGCCCAACCCAGACAGCAAATGCCCTATATCCCATCTGTGCGGTGGCTGTCAGTATGTGGACATTCCATACGAGCAGCAGCTTGCCGAGAAACAGAAGTATATAGATGGTCTGCTTGGCAGATTTGGTCCGGTGGACCGAATAATAGGCATGGAGAATCCACATCACTACAGGAATAAAGTCACTGCAGCATTCAGAAGAAAGAAGAGCGGAGAAATTATATCCGGAGTGTACGAAGAAGGAACACACAATATCCTTCCGGTCGAGAATTGTTATGTGGAGGATGAGAAGGCCGCGGCTATCATCAGGACATTTGCCGGACTGATAAAGTCGTTCAAGCTGCAGATTTATAATGAAGATACAGGAACCGGGCTTATCAGGCATTTGCAGATAAGAGTCGGAAGAAAGACCGGGCAGATCATGGTGATCATAGTCACTGCATCGCCGGTATTCCCGTCCAAGAAGAATCTTGCAAAGGCGCTTGTGACGGCTCATCCGGAAATCACAACGGTTGTCCAGAACATCAACATGAAGGACACCAGCATGGTCATCGGGGATAGAAATCAGGTGATATATGGCAAGGGGTATATAGAGGATATTCTGTGCGGAAAGCGTTTCCGAATATCGCCGGGCAGCTTCTATCAGGTGAATCCGGAGCAGACGGAGGTCCTCTATGGCAAAGCCATCAAGTATGCGGATCTCAAGAAGAAGGAGACCGTGATCGATGCCTACTGCGGTATAGGAACCATAGGCATAGCTGCAAGCGACCGTGCCAAGAAGGTCATCGGCGTGGAGTTGAATGAAGCCGCTGTGCACGATGCCCGGGTGAATGTGAAGATGAACAAGATACAGAATGTTGATATTTACAGCAACGACGCCGGCAGATTTATGGTCGATGTCGCTGAGGAGGGTGACAGCATAGACGTGGTATTCATGGATCCTCCGAGATCTGGAAGTACAGAGGAGTTCATGTCATCGGTCATCACACTTGGACCTAAAAGAGTTGTGTATATATCCTGCGGCCCGGAGAGTCTTGCCCGGGATCTGAAATATATGACAAAGCACGGCTACCAGGTTATCAAGATGACCCCTGTGGACATGTTCCCGCTCACCCGCGGGGTAGAGACCGTGGTGCTCCTCACAAGGGCGGGCGCTGGATGGCGTGGATAAAATTAACAAAAAGCCGGTTCTCTATGAGTGAGAACCGGCTCCGTTTATATAAAAGGGAAGGTTTTATCGTAAATTAAATCACGTTACATATATTTGACAAGCTCATCGATGATCGGAGCGTAGTGTTCGCCCTCAAGACCATAGTCTTTTTCCTTGTAGTTCCAGGCTGCGCGGCCGATTCCGTACTTTTCAAATACAGAATTGATATCTTTGTACCAGTTCAGTGTTCCGCCAAGAGGAGCCTGATCTATAACTCCGTATTCACCGCAGTAGATCGGTGCATTTCTCTTCTCAGCAACTTTGATGGCATCCAGGAACATAGTCTCAAAGAAAATAGGTCCAAGTGTGTGAAGCTCAAGACCGTCATCGGTTATAGCGCCGTGCATACATCCGATGATCTCCCTTGACTTTGCCATATACTCGTCAAAATCACCGGGATATTCGATGTGGAAATCCTGTGGCATGCCGGTTACCCAGTACGCTGACTGGTGGGTGAAAAGCATCGGCTCGTAGCAGTGGAAATTGTAAACGATATTTTCATCGTCATAATCAGGAAGGAGCTTGATTGATGTGACTGCATTGTAGCCGACACCGCCGAGAAGTATTTTGGCATTTGGCGCCTTTTCGCGGATTATCTCGATGCATTTGCCGGATATCTCGTTCCACTCATTTACAACGGCAGGGCTGACGACCTCGTTCAGCGGCTCGAACATCATTATGTCTGCATCCTTTGCATATCTGTCTATGAGCTTTCTCCACATTCCGTAGAATCTCTCCTGAAGAGGCTTCTCATAGAAGAATTCAAGCAAATGTGCCTCGTCGTCAAATATGTATCCAAATGTCTTGTGCAGATCAAGAACCATAT
>CAVCCL010000092.1:0-3145 GCA_963600665.1 Bifidobacterium catenulatum
TGACAAAACGGAAACACCAGAACAAATATATCATGCTGTAACACACAGTCTGGTTGTGATCAGCAATCAGCTTTTAAAGAAATAAGGTCTGTATTTATGACCGTGGGAAGATAATAAGAACATGGAAGGTACACACATGGCAGTGGGAGAACTTGATTATAAAAGGTAAATCAATTACTGTGACTTCCGTCCATAGCGGAAGTCACAGTAAGCTCCATTTTCGGCAAGTGTCTGTGTCCTTGTGAGCTTCATGTCCATCATGTCAGCGAGCACGTAGTCCATACGGCACAGATACTTTGCCAGTTCAAAGCATCCCTCGTCGCGGCAGAGATTACAGATTCCGCAGTTGTGATAATCATAGCCGAGCACGAAGTCATCGTTTGGTCCGCCCTCGATGATGTCAAGAACCCAGTCATTCTTATAGCGCTTCAGATGAGATTCCTCGGACCATTTCTTTCTTCCCGGAAGCTTTTTCTCATCGAGATAGCTGTCTGCATTTCCAAGCACCATATGAAATAGTTTATTGTTATACAGTCCGTCTTTGTACAGACTGAAACATTCCTCCGGTGAAAGAGAAGTCTTTCTGTTTAGTGCGATGAAATATGCGCCCATGCAGTAGGAACTCATGAGGTGCGACTTTCCTATGTCATCGGCACGCTCAAGGACTGTCTTGTATTCGTTCTTTATTGCCTTGCTGTCAAGGTTTAGATGCTGTGCCTTTGCCTGTTTCATGCATGAATTGTGATAGAAATAACCAAATAATTTCTGCGTAAATCCATATTCCATAGTTACATATCCTTTCTATTTGACACCAGTCAAATTATCTATACAGGTTGATCATGGACCTGACTGTCTATTTAAATTCAATCTCGATTATCTGACACATGCAGGATTTGTCCAGATGCTTGAAAACAGTGTTGAGTACAAATCCATATCGTTTGTCAAGAGGTCTGTACCCTGTGAGATATCCTTTCCTGATGACAGAACTGAATGAAGAACTCCAGCCCTTAAGTTCCGAGAGTTCGTCGACACTGAAATAAACACCGATGTTGTCGTCACAGTCCTTGAGCCATGTCTTCAGCATGTTCTTAAGACCCTTTTTCTTCGTCGCGTCAAATACCAGCTTGCCTTCAGGAAAATGCTCAGCCATGGCGGTAAACAAGGTCTTAACCTGCTCAGCTTTGAAATAATAGAAGACACCTGATGCAAAGAATACAATCCCGTCCTCAGGGCGGAAATCTATCTTGTCAAACCATGAGAGATCGTTGAGGTCACAGGCGATATTTGTCTCGCGATCACGCTCGCCTAGAAGTTCATTGCGGACAGCTATGGCGTCAGGAAAATCCAGATTATACGCGCGTGCCTGTCCGTTATCCACCTGGCTGAATGTTGTGTCGAGACCACAGCCGAGGTTCACGACACAGGCTCTTGGATGATCCTTGAGATACGATCTGCAGACGGATGCCAGATCATATTGTCTGGTGGCAGCCATGATAGCACCGACTTTCTCCATGATTCCTTTCCTGTTATAGTCTATCTCTACCTCATTGTATATTCTCTGGCAGTCAAGATCGTTAAAGTTTCCCGGATACATCTCCATGGCACGCTTTCTTCCGTACAGTGGAAGAAGAAGCGTTTCCTGGACAGAGCCCTTTTCAATTTTCTTTTTTTCCATTTGTTTTTCCTCCTATCTGCAGTCCTGCCTCTATTCCGTGCAGCAGAACATTCATAGCTTCCATAAAAGCAGTTTTCATCTCCGGCGTGACGCCATTTCTGCATGAGTCATCTGCGATCATTTCACAGACCATTGAGAACTCGGCCAGAGAGAGCATGTACACGGCTTTTTCTGATAATTTTGCTGCTGCGATCCCACGTTTGTACAACTCGTCGTAATATTTAAGCGCAAAGCTGGCACTTCTTTCTATATAGATACTGCGGAATTTCTCAAGACATTTGCCTGAATCATTTTTCAGCAGCATGTGAAAGAGCTGCATGTCGCCCTCAAGCATATCGAATATCTGTACTGATACCCTGGAATATAATACCTTGAGCAGCTCGTCATCTGACATGGCAGTGAAGTCAAATCCGATCATGGATTCAGTGACTTCCATGAGCTTTTTGCCGCTTTCCTCAAATATCTCGTCGAACATTTCCTCTTTGCCTGAGAAATGCTTGTATATTGCGCCCGCAGTGATACCTGCTCTTGCGGCAATCTTACGCATGGACGCCTCTTGATATCCAACCTCAAGAAAGACTTCCATGGCACTTTTCAGTATTGCCGCCCTTGTTTCCTTCGTACTTTCCCGAATGATAGTCACCTCCATTTATTACTTTGGTAAACACTGTTTACTTTATATCACATGAGATTTGCAAAATCAAGTGACCGGAAGATCAAAAGAGTTAATTGAAACTTTTTATCAATAAACTGTTGGAGGGATTGCTTTGGTATGTTGAAGCTGATTCGGACAATAAAGTATAATTTGGAGTATTATACAGACAGGGGAGACATCAAATGACGAAAAAATCTTTAAATATATTTACAAGAACGATCATGATCCTGCTCATCTGCGGAGTCTATCTGCTGTGGGGAACATACTTCATATACAGATGGAAATTTTCCGGTACAGTCATTTCAGTAAAAAATGCATCGAGTGACATTCCGGGAATTCTGGCGCAGAATCTGATAGTAGCGGTGATCCCGATAGTTATTTTCCTGATCACGTTTCTGGTGCTCAGGGACAGATTCGCAGAAGAAATGTTCCTCAAGATCAGTGGAAGAAAGCAGAAGATTGCGCTGTTGATTATTGCGGCGATACTGCTTGCCATGACAGTTTTCTGCCTTGTCACAAAGGAAGATAAGGGTTCTGTGTTATATGGACTGATATATTATCTTGTATTTGTGGCATTTGCCGAGGAGTTTGTGGTGAGGGATGTGTGCGTATACCTGCTGAATGGGGAGCGGAATGTCATCCGTTATATAGTGCCAAATGTGATATTTGCCGTTATGCATATCTTTTCATATGCACAGTGGGGAACGATCACAGCCAGCCATATTGTTAGCTTTGCCACATCGAATCTTATCGGTTTGGTGGCAACCGGCTGCTTTTTTCAGTTTATCAAGGATAAGTATGGGACGATCTGGATC
>CAVCCL010000093.1:0-6066 GCA_963600665.1 Bifidobacterium catenulatum
CATGTATTCTCATCCTCTCTAGCATAAGCAGCCCCATTCCAAGTAGTTGGTATTCCTCTTGTTGCTGGAGGTATCTGAAAAGCCACTATACGATGCCCATCCATTTTCAATTCGTATATTTCCATAAAAGTAGCTCTCTCGTTTGTGCCTCCAACAATTTCTTTTTTCAAACTTTGAAGATTTCCATCCCGACGATATGCTGTACCTACCACCTCTTTGTTATTTGACACTCCAAAAATTAGCCACGCTTCTTTTAATCCACGTATATTTGCCTCATTTCCTAACGCCGAAAAATACTTTCCAATATCTTTAAACGAATAATTTGTACGCGCTTCTTTGAATTCCACTACTTCATCTTCGAAGTCAATTATCATCTGACGTATTTTTTAATCAATTGCTGATCTGTATATATCATATTACTTTCCTTCCGTCTTGGACTAATCTTGGACTAATCTTGAGCTAATCTTGGACTAAAATGTACCTTTACTATTGCACCATGCAGAACACTATTTCACTTTTTCAATATTTATAGGTGCCACCTTTTCCATCAGTGCATTAGCAATACGTCGACTTTTATTATCCAGTATTTTTTTCTTCTGATCACGCGCCCATTCTACCGCTTTCATCTGATCTTCCGGTCGTTCACTCAATATAACATGTTCTTCCTTCATACTATGCACCTCCTATCGAACTTCGTAATTTATACCTACATTATAGCAGTTTTTAAGAAAATAGTCTGCTGCATCTTTCCACCATCATCCCACAACCTCAGCTCCAAATGGCATTAGCGCAAGCTTTGCTATCTTAAAGAACTGAAGTCCAAATGGGATTCCGACTATCGTTATGCAAAACAGCAATCCAAGGCATGCATTCTCTATCGCCATGGGAATACCGCAGCAGAGCAGCCATATGATATTCGCTATCAGCGATCCAGCGCCGCCTCCATACACGATCTCTTTTCCAAATGGAAAGAATGCAAGTCCTGCAAATTTAAAGCACTGCATTCCAAGTGGGATTCCAATTATCGTTATACAGCACAGGACTCCATTGAACACCCATGAGAGTCCGCTCAGTATTCCGCCACATAAAAACCATATACAATTTCCAAGACATCCCATTATATCATCTCCTAATTATCAAAACACAACTAACATATAGTAAGCCAAGCATACACTCATACAATGCACCCCGTCATACTAAATCCATTTCATCTGCAGAGTGCTGCAAGCACCTTAACAGCCGCCTCATACTCACCATTATCTCGCGTCTTCCGTATCTTCTTAAGAGCCTTCTCAGCTCCCTCCACATCATCGAACAGTCTCGACCAGTAAGCCCACAGCTCCTTCATCTTGAACATCGTGTTGCCCCTACCCACATCCGACTCACAGTAATTCCTGTACAGCTCATCGTGGAATGTGAAGAATCTGTTCCAGTCATATGACCTGTCTCCACTCTCTCCTTTTATCCGCTCCGCAAGACAAGGATCAGCTATTATCCCCCTGCCTATCATAACCTTCTTTATATCAGGGAAAGCCCCGGTGAACCTCTCATAATCTGCCACGCTGTTTATGTCTCCGTTATAGCACACTGTATCAATTCTTCCATATGAAGCCACGCTTTCGGCAAACACTTCCATGTTAGGCGTATTCTTATAAAAGTCCGTCTGTATCCTCGGGTGAATTATCAGCTCACTTACCGGATACTTCTTATATATCTCTATGATGTCCTCAAACTCAGCAGAACTGTCTCTCCCAATTCTGGTCTTTATGGACACATCCATCACGTCTGAGGCAAATACCTCATATAAGAAGTTGTCAAGTCTGTCTGTATCGTATAGCAGACCTGAACCTTTATACTTTGTGACCACAGTCTTTGATGGACATCCGAGATTGATGTTCACCTCGTTATATCCAAGCTCCTTCAGGAACTTTGCAGCCTTCGCAAATCCTTCACCGCTGTTGGTAAGGAGCTGTGGCACTACACTTATCCCCTGATTATTCTCCGGCAATACATCCCTGAGCTCCCTGTTTCTGAGTGGGCGTCCTTTCGCCGGAGCGATAAACGGCATAAAGTATTTGTCCACGCCACCGAAATATTTGTGGTGTGCATTCCTGTATATGTATCCTGTTATCCCCTCCATTGGGGCAAGGTATATCAAGTCATCCTGGTTACTCATAGTCATTCTCCCATTATCATCTGATAAAAATATAGAGGCATCCATCACCCATCATGACAAATGCCTCTACATTATAAACTATATTATTCTATTTGAACAGATTCGTCACAAACTGTACTACATCCACTCCAAATGACTGGAGAAGCAGCAGTGCAAGAAGTAAAGGTGCTACGACCTTCACCATCACGATATAGAGTGTCTTTCTACCAAACTTCTCTCCGTTCCTTGTGACCTCATCAATGACCGTCTTAGGCTTTACTACCCAACCGATAAGTATACATGACAGGATAGCCACAAGCGGCATGAAGATATTATTGCTCAGGTAATCCATCACATCCAGGATCTGCGCTGTAGATCCATTTGGAAGCTTGAGCTCGAAGTACCAGATGTTGTAACCGAAGCATACGACCAACATTCCGACAAACGCATACACTGTGGTTATGACCGCACTCTTCTTTCTGGTGAAATGGAACTTATCCATAAGTCCTGACACTATCGCCTCCATGACAGACACAGAGGATGTTATCGCGGCAAATGTAACCATAATAAAGAACATTGCACCGATGACCGTTCCGACCGTTCCCATGGCATTGAATACCTTTGGCAGGGATATGAACATAAGTCCAGGTCCCGCTGACATACCCTCTGTTCCAGAGAACACATACACTGCAGGAACGATCATAAGACCTGCGAGGAATGCCACAGCCGTGTCAAATATCTCTATCTGGTTGATGGATTTCATCAGATTGACATCCTTCTTAACATATGATCCATATGCAACCATGATACCCATGGCAACACTTATCGAGAAGAAGAGCTGTCCCATGGCATCCATAACAACCATGAATATATCCCTAAATGTCATACCCTTGAAGTTCGGTATGAGATAAACCTTGAGTCCATCAATTCCGGTTCTCACAGTGCCATCATCACCTGTGTGCTTGATGGTCAGTGAATAGATTGAAATTCCAATTATGAGCAGTACCAGTATAGGCATGAGCACCTTGCTGAACTTCTCTATTCCCTTCTCAACTCCACAGAATACGACAATACCTGTGACTGTGAGGAATATAAGAGCAAATATTATAGGTGCAGTCTGCGCTGTTATAAAGCCGGTGAAATAGCCGTCGCCTGTAGCAGCTTCAGTCTGTCCTGTAAAATATGCTGTCATGTACTTCAGTACCCATCCGCCGATTGTACAGTAATATGGAAGAATGATAACCGGCACAACCCATGCCAGACCGCCAAGCCATTTCCACTTCTTATGTATGAGTCCATACGCAGTAAGTGGTCCCTGCTGTGTCTTTCTTCCTATAGCTATATCTGTGGTGAGCAGTGTAAATCCAAATGTAAGTGCAAGTATGATATACACAAGTATGAACACACCACCGTTATCCTTTGCCGCAAGATATGGGAACCTCCATATATTTCCCAGACCTACAGCACTTCCCGCTGCCGCCATTACAAAGCCCAGCGTACCAGTAAAATTACCTCTTTCCTTCTTATCCATAATCTCCCTTTCTTTTTACTTATATTTTATAGCTGTCCGCATCAATCCCCCGGACAGTTATCTTCTTTTTCGCCCCCTCAGCTTCGCCATCGCCGCAAGATACGCTCTGCATCTTGCCGGATAATTCCTGAACGCTCCATACACATTGTAAAAATAAAATCCATATGTCAGGAATTTGCCCGCAGGGCCTATCTTATCCTTAAGCGTCTTGGGATATCTCTTTCCTCCGACCTCAGGATGATTGCCGTCATTTATATAATTTATCAGGTCATCCTCCGACTGTATATAATCCGGAAGATATGTACCTGCAAGTCCGACACAATTCTCCTTGTGAGCATCGCTTCCGCCGAAAACAGGTATATCGTAATAAGCTGCAAGCCTCCTGGCCATCTTATTCCTCTTTGCCGATTCACAGCAGTTGTATCCCTCTATGAAGTCAAAATGCTGCGCATACAGCCTGTGCTCTATCATGCCAAGCTTTCTTGTGCTTCCAAAGCTCATGAACTTCTCGCCAAATGGATGGGCAGGCCCAAGTATACCGCCGCACTCATGTACAAGCCATATCACCCTGATAAGCGCCATGCCCCTGTGTTCAAACAGGTCATACACCTCCTCAGGTGTGTCTGATGGCAATACGATAAGGAAATGTCCGTAATCAAATGTATCATACTCGATACCTCTGAGCACAGTGAAATCCTTCACCTTATCCCTCTGCCTTAAGTACGCTTTGTACCCGGAATATGAATCATGGTCTGTGACCAGCATTCCGTGAAAACCACGCTGCTTTAACAGATCAATATAATCAAGAATCTTTACTTTGGCATCGGGTGATCCCTCAGCCGTATGACAATGCATGTCAAATCTTACTCTGTTCATGTGACCATCTCCTCTGATTATCCATCATGACATACAATCTAATACTCTGCTCCGTTTCCAAGCCATGTTATCTGTGAAAATGGGAAATACACAAATTCTGCTTTGGCAAGTATCTTGTCACGCTTCACATAGGTATTCTCCCAGAGTCTGGCATCCGCTGAGTTTGGTCTGTTGTCTCCCAACATAAAGTAACAGTCCTCAGGAACCTGATACGGCCCAAACGATCTTACGTCAGTCCTTGCCTCATCACTCAGATAATCCTCCTTAAGCGGAGTATCACTTCCATTTATATATACCTTACCATCTATGATCTCCACGGTCTCACCCGGCAGTCCTATGATTCTCTTGATATATACCTGGGACTCATCGTCCGGCCACTTGAATATGGCTATATCGCCACGCTCAGGATCAGAGAACTTATATGTAAGTCTGCTTCCTATTATATTGTCTCCAAGCTGTATCGTCTCAAGCATGGAACCCGTAGGTACATTACAGTTTAATATCACAAATCGTCCCAGCAGAAATGCCAGTACGGCGGCCACAACTACTATCACTATACAATCAATCACATCCTGCTTATAATCACGTTTTATATCTCTGCGCCTTATCCTCATCTGATGCCAGGAGGCACCGCCATGCTCAGATCCACTCACGCCCTCATCCACAAAACCAAACTGTTCGTAGAATGGGATCATGTTCTCCTTACATGTGAGGACGACTCCGTCGAGTTTACATTTGACCGTCTCCTGAAGAACCTCGTGCATTATCTTCGCCGCATATCCATTGTGCTGATATTCCGGCAGAGTTGACACGCCAAATATCATAAGCCAGCGGCCCTTCTTGTCGTAGAAGTCCTCGCCTGCATACATGGCATCACTCAGATCCTTCTCATTAGTAGTAATACCATTTATACCTGCTATTATTCGTCCGTCCTTCTTGAGCACCCAGAAAGTTTCTCTGTGCGCCTTCAGTCTTCGCTCTATAGATTCCCGGCTTGCTGCCTCCGCCTCAGGAAATGTCTCCTGCTCAAGCATTACAAGCTGGTCAAGATCCTTCTTACCTGGATTGTTTACTTTCATAAATGTCCAAACACCTCTTTTCTAAGACACCTATTCTCCATTATCTCACATAACAGAACGGTGTCAAGAAAAAAGGATGCATATCCTACAGATATGCATCCTCTTATCTGAAATCATCTATGCAAATTTCTATTACTCTACACTGTAGTTAGGAGCTTCCTTTGTGATATGGATATCATGTGGGTGGCTCTCCTTGAGTGAAGCTGCTGAGATCTTGACGAACTCTGCCTTCTCGTGAAGCTCTTCAATGTTCTTTGCTCCGCAGTAACCCATACCTGAACGAAGTCCACCGATGAGCTGGAATACTGTATCCTCAAGTGATCCCTTGTATGCCACACGGCCCTCAACGCCCTCTGGGACAAGCTTTCTTGCGTTCTCCTGGAAGTATCTGTCCTTAGAACCATTCTCCATGGCTGCTATAGATC
>CAVCCL010000094.1:0-3177 GCA_963600665.1 Bifidobacterium catenulatum
GTTCAGTGCCAGAATGAGAGATCACAGCTCATGAACAAGAATAAGGCTATGCAGATGCTGAAGTCCAAGCTGTATCTTTTGAAGAAGCAGGAGAATCTGGAGAAGATTTCGGATATCCGTGGAGAGGTAACTGACAACGGTTTTGGAAGCCAGATCAGATCGTATGTGCTCCAGCCGTATACCATGGTCAAGGATAAACGTACAGCCTACGAGAATTCCAATGTATCGGCGGTTCTCGATGGTGATCTTGATGGATTTATGACAGCCTACCTCAAATGGGTGAATAAGGTTGAGGTGTAGCGGCATATGAGTGACGTTGGACGATAAGAAATTAGTCTTTGACAATGACGCTTTATACTGATAAAGTAATGACGTACTAAACTTGCATTGTTATGCAGAAAAAGGAGATAAGAAGGAGATAAAAACATGGTGAATATAGCAGTATTAGGTTATGGTACAGTGGGCTCGGGAGTTGTGGAAGTGATTAACACCAACCATGATATTGTTAACAAGAGAGCTGGACAGGAGATAAACGTTAAGAGAGTGCTTGATCTCAGGGAGTTTCCTGGGGATCCTGTCGAGAAGATTCTCACCCATGATTTACTGAACGACGATGAGATAAGCGTTGTTGTGGAGGTTATGGGAGGCGTTGAGCCTGCATACACATTTGTCAAGAAGTGTCTGCTTGCCGGCAAGAGCGTGGCAACCTCCAACAAGGAGCTCGTGGCCGTTCACGGACCGGAGCTTATAAGAATTGCCAGAGAGGGCAATATCAATTTCTTCTTTGAGGCATCAGCAGGTGGCGGAATTCCTGTCATAAGACCGCTTAACACATCCATAACTGCGGATGATGTTACAGAGATCACAGGAATACTCAATGGTACGACCAATTACATCCTCACCAAGATGGACAAAGAGGGTGCAGACTATGCAACAGTTCTTAAGCAGGCGCAGGAGCTCGGATATGCTGAGCGCAATCCTGAAGCTGATGTCGAGGGCGGCGATGCATGTAGAAAGATAGCAATACTTACATCTCTCGTATATGGCAAGAACCTGGATTACAACAGGATCCATATGGAGGGAATAACAAAGATAACAACAGATGATTTCAAGTATGCGGACAAGATGGGCTACTCTGTAAAGCTTGTTGGAACAACAAGAAAGACTGACGGCAAGCTCTATTCATATGTTGCCCCTGTCATGCTTCCACATGACAATCCGCTGGCAAAGATAGATGATGTATACAATGGTATACTTGTACACGGTAACGCCCTTGACGATGTGATGTTCTATGGCAAGGGTGCCGGAAAGCTTCCAACAGCTTCAGCAGTTGTATCAGATGTTATTGATGCGGTGAAGAATGAGGGAAGAAATGTTCCTATCATATGGGAGGACGAGGAACTTGAGATGGGTACATTCGCAGACTCAGAGAGCAGGTTCTTTGTGAGAACAGATGAGAAGGACGAGGCTGCCATCAAGGCGGCATTTGGTGATGTTGAGTATGTCGATTCTGATCTCGATGAAAAGGCATTTGTTACAGCGGTTATCACAGAGGGTGAATTTGAGGCATGTTGCAATAAGATTGGTGTCAAGAGTGCTCTCAGAGTGCTGGATTAGTACAATATTATTCAAAGGTCTTGCAATCCTTGTGGAATTGCGGTATTTTACAAAAGGCTTATTTTCTTTTTGCCGGTGTGATCCGGTGAAGAGTTAAATATACAAATTTTCAAATGAGCGATCAGGAGGACAATATGTTAATAGTAAAGAAGTTTGGTGGTACTTCCGTCGGAAATACCGAAAGAATCTTTAACGTGGCCAAAAGATGTATTGAGGACTGGCAGAAGGGAAACGACGTAGTCGTAGTTCTGTCTGCAATGGGTAAATACACAGATGAGCTGATAGATATGGCCAAGCAGGTAAATGAAAATCCGCCTAAGAGAGAGATGGATATGCTTTTTACAATAGGTGAGCAGATGTCTGTATCACTTATGGCTATGGCTATGAATTCTCTTAAGGTTCCTGCAATCTCTCTGAATGCATTTCAGGTGGCAATGCACACAACTTCAGTATACGGCAATGCACGTCTGAAGAGAATCGACGTTGAGAGAATCAAGCATGAGCTGGAGCAGAGAAAGATAGTTATTGTCACAGGATTCCAGGGAATCAACAAGTATGACGATTACACAACTCTTGGTCGTGGTGGTTCAGATACAACGGCTGTTGCACTTGCAGCGGCACTTAACGCTGATGCGTGCGAGATCTATACAGACGTGGATGGAGTATATACAGCAGATCCACGTAAGGTAAAGACAGCACGTAAGCTGGATACGATAACATACGATGAGATGCTTGAGCTTGCTACACTTGGAGCAGGAGTTCTGCACAACCGTTCAGTTGAGCTTGCCAAGAAGTTCGGCGTTCAGCTTGTTGTTCGTTCAAGCCTCAATTTTTCAGAGGGTACAATAGTTAAGGAGGATACTGGAATGGAGAAGATGTTAGTTAGTGGAGTTGCAGCAGATGCAGACTCAGCAAGAGTAGCAGTTGTAGGATTAGAGGATACACCAGGTGTTGCATTCAAGCTTTTCAACCTGCTTGCAAAGAATGACATCAATATAGATATGATACTGCAGTCAGTAGGAAGACATGGAACAAAGGATATCACATTCACATGTAGCGATGAGAATGCAGACAGAGCAGAGGAGATCATCAAGAACAACATCGGCAAGTTCGAGAGCATAGATGTAAACAAGGACGTTGCAAAGGTTTCTATCGTTGGTGCAGGAATGCAGTCAAATGCAGGCGTTGCAGCCAAGATGTTCGAGGCTCTCTACGATGAGAACATCAACATCAGAATGATCTCAACATCAGAGATTAGAGTTACAGTTCTTATCGACGAGCAGTACACAGAGCGCGCAATGAACGCGATCCATGACAAGTTCGCACTCGGCGATCGTTAATTCTAACAGAATCATATACAGTCCTGTTTAACAGGATCATATAATATACGCCGGGGGAAACTCCGGCTTATATTATCATAAGGGGTGTATTTCATGCGTCTGCACCCGTAGATAAGGGGATATAAAAGAATCTGAAAGGAGTCAGGGTATGAAGAGAACAGATTACATATCGTGGGATCAGTATTTTATGGGGATTGCGATGATGTCGGCAGAGAGAAGC
>CAVCCL010000095.1:0-10479 GCA_963600665.1 Bifidobacterium catenulatum
ATCTTTGACATACAGGTAAAGAGACTTCATGAGTATAAGCGTCAGCAGATGAATGCACTCTGGGTCATCCACAAGTATTTCGACATCAAGGCAGGAAATCTTCCAAAGACTCCTGTAACTGTAATATTTGGCGCAAAGGCAGCTCCTGCATACACCATCGCAAAGGATATCATCCACCTCATCCTCTGCCTGCAGCAGCTCATCGATAACGATCCTGAGGTAAGCCCATACCTCAAGGTTGTAATGATCGAGAACTACAACGTGTCAAAGGCAGCAAAGATCATACCTGCATGCGATATCTCAGAGCAGATCTCACTTGCTTCAAAGGAGGCATCAGGTACTGGTAACATGAAGTTCATGTTGAACGGTGCGCTCACACTTGGTACAAGAGACGGTGCAAATGTTGAGATTGGTGAGCTTGTCGGCGAGGATAACATTTACTTCTTTGGCGAGTCAAGCGAGGCGGTTATCGACCACTATGCAAAGGCTGATTATGTGTCAAAGGATTACTACGAGCAGCCAGAGATCAAGAAGCTTGTTGATTTCATCGTGAGCGATGAGCTCCTTGAGATCGGACAGAAGGAAAGCCTTGAGAGACTCCACAACGAGCTGATCGTTAAGGACTGGTTCATGACACTCCTTGATGTTGAGGATTATATCAAGACCAAGGAAGGCGTACTTGCAGACTACGAGGACCGCAAGACATGGGCAAAGAAGGCTCTTGTTAACATCAGCAAGGCAGGATTCTTCTCATCAGACAGAACCATCGCCGAGTACAACAAGGATATCTGGAGACTGTAAAACAGGTTGAGGATTTGTTAATAATAAAAGTATTCATAGAGGCCCCCATCGTGGGGCCTTTTTGATGACTGGAATAATAGTAGCAAGTCGGTTATAATTAGTTATATCTAAGTTGGAATGAAGTGTGGATGTCTGTCCGACATTCCAGGAAAAGGAAAGGCAGTGGGGGAATGTATAGAATACTGATAGTTGATGACGAGAGAATAGAGAGAAATGGAATCAGATTCCTTCTGAAAAAGCTGAATATGGAATTCGATATCGATGAGGCGGTGAATGGACTTGATGCACTGGAGAAGATCAGGCAGCAGGACTATGACATTCTGCTCACGGATGTAAAGATGCCTTTCATGGATGGAATAGAGCTCATTGACAATGTTGTAAATGAGAAGAAAAAGCTGCGCTGTGTCATATTCAGCGGATGTAATGAATTTGATTATGCGAAGCGTGCCATAAGACTTGGCGTGGTTGATTACATATTGAAGCCGGTCGATCCTAAGGAATTCAAGGAGACTCTTGAGAAGGTCGTTGATGAGCTTGAGGAGGCCAAGGCGTCAGATGAGCTCAAGAGTAAGAGTATGGAATTCCTGTATGAGCATGCACTGTATATGCTTGTAAATGGTGAGGATATAGACAGCATAAGAAAAGAATACAATGGGCTTGAACTGAATTTTGCAAAATTCAGGAGAATACTTCTGGTTGAGTTCAATCAGGATTTCTTCGGCAGGAGAGACGTTGATTTCAAGAAGAACGAGAAGATAGCTTCACTTGGAATAGAGAGGTATCTCAATCTGAACCAGCAGCAGGAACTGATATTTCTGGGGGACGGCGTTGATGCGGTTCAGGCGGCGCAGGAACTGGTGAAGATCATCAAGAGCGATTACGATGAGGAATGTTATATAGCGGTTTCGTCAGAAATAGACACACCGGAGAATATGGAACAGAGGGTGGACGAGCTGGATGAACTCATGGACAATAAGTTCTATCACCCTGAGATCAAGGTGTTCTATCCGAACATGGAGAGCGATTCATCAGGCATGATCCAGTTTGACGATGACACACTCATGAAGCAGATGAAGCAGGATATCAAGATGAAGGATGTCGAGGCACTCAGAGAGCATTTTGATAAATTCTGTGAGAAATACAGACACAAGAATGAGTGCTCGCAGATATATATCAAGTTCCTTTATTCCAATCTGCTCAAGGATATATATGGAAGCATAGACGGGACAAGTGAGGCAGATCTCAACAAGGATGTGGAGAAGCTGTATATGACAACGGATTTCCAGAGCCTCACAGGGCTGGTCGAGGTTGCCATCGACAGACTTGCAGCGTGCTTTGAGGATAAGAGCCAGACAGGACACAAGGAAGTGGAACTTGTAAAGCAGTATATTTACAGGAATTATGGTAGTGAGCTTGGAATAGATATGCTTGCTGACATGGTGTACCTTGCACCGAGTTATCTGAGCACTGTGTTCAAGAAGGAGACAGGCCAGAACCTGAGCAAATTCATCAAGTCATACAGAATGGAGAGGGCAAAGGATATGCTGGAAAACAGTATGGCGAAGATAGTTGATATAGGTGCTATGTGTGGTTATCAGAATGTATCCTATTTCTGTTCAAGCTTCCGTGAGTTTTATGGAGTCAGCCCGCAGAAGTTCAGGGAAAATGGTGGACTGGGGGATGAGTAGATACGATGGGAAAAGGCAGCTTTACAAGGAAATTTCGGGACATGAGGCTTACCGGTAAGCTGGTTGTTATTTACCTGCTGGCGGGTCTTGTGCCTGTTATGATAATCCTGGGTATAACTTACATGGAGATGAGGAAGATCCTGTGGGACCGGGAGACAACCATCCTGAAATCCTATGTCAGCCAGACGACGGATTCCATGGACAATGAGCTGGAGATATACAACAATCTGTCCAAATATATTTCGTATAATCAGTCGATTGCGAAGATATTGAATGCAGAGCAGTCAGCATATCAGAATTATGAACAGTTCAGCACGGTGATAGATCCGCTGTTGTCGTCGATCATGTATTTCCATGAGGATGTAAATCAGGTTACGATATATACTGATGCAACGGACGTGAAGCACGGTTCAACGGTTGCACCGCTCAAAGAGCTGGCGGATGGAACGCACAAATACGATGACCTTGATAACAATATACACTGGCATATTGATCTGGAGAGCCGCACTGCATTTTCTGTCAGCCGGATGGCTATGCTGGAACAGAGAGGCTCCAAGGGTGTTTTGTATGTCGGTGTGGATTATGACAGTGTTTTTCAGCCGTTTTATACGGATACCATGTTTGACAACTATGGGCTTGTCATAGAGGATGAGTATGGTAATACGATATTTTCCAAGAACACATTTGCGGATGATAAAAGATCATATGAATTAAGTGTTGATAAATTTAATGCCCTGAGAGAGATGGACAACTCGGGATATCAGTTCATAGATCAGACCTCGCAGGCGACCGGTTGGAATATTTGTGTATACAAACCGAATAAACTTATTATTTCATCGGTTCAGCCTATACTTATAATAGCCGGGGTGGCTCTTCTGGTGAGTATGTTTGCAGGTATAACGTGTATACATATGATATCGGAGTTTATAACAAAACGAATAAAGAAGCTTCAGAAGACTATGAAGGCCACAGAGACCGGGAATCTGGGTATGGTTATAGAAAATGACAGTGCCGATGAGATAGGCGATCTGATAAACGGATATAACAGTATGAGTAAACGGCTTGATGAGACTGTCAATGAGGTATACCAGAGTAAGATAAAGGAGAAGGAATATGAGATGAGGGCGCTTCAGGCCCAGATCAATCCACATTTCCTGTACAACTCACTGTCCATGATCAACTGGAAGGCCCTGGAGGCAGAGCAGGAGGACATAAGCCGTATCACCTTGTCCCTCTCAACGTTCTACAGAACGGCTTTAAACAAGGGTAAGAACATCCTTCTTGTCAAGGATGAGATTGCAAATATAAAATCATATCTTGATATACAGCTTGCCATGCACGACAACAGCTTTGATGTGGTGTACGACATAGATGACAATATCCTGAAGTACGAGACGCTTAATCTGATACTTCAGCCTTTGCTTGAAAATGCAATAGGTCATGGAATCGATGTCAAGACGGATGGCAGAGGTGAGATACGCATAGAGGGAAAGGAGAACGGAGATTTCCTTGACTTCACCGTATCCGACAATGGTGTCGGCATGACAAAGACCCAGGCTGCCCTGATCCTGTCCAAGTCGTCCAATGGTTATGGTGTATCAAACGTAAATGAAAGGATCAAGCTCTATTATGGTGAGGAATATGCAGTACGCATAGACAGCACACCGGGAGTTGGCACAAAAGTGATGCTCCACTTCCCGAAGAGGGTGGAATAAAAACTGAAACGCTTTCACAGCAATGTACGTGCTGCGGAAGCGTTTTCTTTATATACAAAAATCCAAATATGTCAATGAGTGAGGCGTCACATTTTAAAATTGCAAGCAGAATGAAGCAAGTTTGTTTTTTAAAACAAAGAGCGACCATCATCTAAGTTCGTATAAATCATTTCCAACCAGTAAATCCTATAAAAAAGAATCCGTATAATCAGTAAACACAACAAACGCATCCCCATTTTTTGATAGCCAGCCGCCTGTGTGCCATAGGAGATCCGCCGTTGTATATGCCACCGGAGCGTTAGCGCGGTCGCCCGCCCTTCGACGCTTCTTGCCGGAGCGGCGCCCGCAGCGGTCTTATCGCGGGCAGAGCGCAGTGCAGATAGAAGCAAGTCGAAGGGCTGGCAGACAAGCGTGCTCCGGCGGCATATTGGGTGGCGGACCTCCGCGGCACACACAGGCGGCGTCCGTCCATCAAAAAATTTCAACATATCTAAAAAATCCAACATGTTTCTAAAATCATTGATATATACGGATTGGAAACGTTTTCTTATAATAATGACATAAGGTAAAGGTACTGCAAAGTATTAAAAACATTCAATCAAAACTATATTTTTTAAGGAGGAACGGTTATGAGAGTTAAGAGATTTGCAGCAGTTGCACTTGCGGGTGTAATGGGAATGTCAATGTTGGCAGGATGTGGAGATTCAGGAAAGGATGAGTCAACAACAGAGGCAGCAAAGAGCGATGCTACAGACACAACAGAGGCAGCTTCAGAGGAAGAGGCGATCAAGACAACACTTACAGTCTGGGGCCCAGCAGAGGATCAGTCACCTGATTACGGCGAGTGGTTACAGACAACATGTGAGGCGTTCAGCAAGGAGCATCCAAACTGGGATATCACATTTGACTATGGTACATGTAGTGAGGGTGATGCAGGAAAGACTGTAACACAGGATGTTTCAGCATCAGCAGATGTATACATGTTCGCAAATGACCAGTTACAGACTCTGATCGATGCAGGCGCTATCTCAGAGCTCGGCGGAAGCACAGCAGATTATGTTAAGTCAACAAATTCACAGGCAATTGTAGATTCTATCACAGTTGATGGCGGTATCTACGGTGTGCCATTTACAACAAATACATGGTTCATGTACTACAATAAGAAGACATTTACAGAGGATGATGTAAAGAGCCTTGACACAATGCTTGAGAAGGGTAAGGTTTCATTCCCACTCACAAATTCATGGTATATCGCAGCATTCTACCTTGCAAATGGCGGAACAATGTTCGGTGATGGTACAGACAACGATGCAGGAATCAACTTCGGTGGTGATAACGGCAAGGCTGTTACAGACTACCTTGTAGATCTTGTAAACAACAAGAACTTCGTAAACGATGAGTCAGGTGTTGGTATCTCAGGTATGACAGATGGTTCTATCTCAGCAATGTTCTCAGGCTCATGGGATTACGCAGCATTACATGATGCACTTGGTGATGACCTTGGAATCGCAGTCCTTCCAACAGCTAAGATCGGTGGCGAGGATAAGCAGCTTCTCTCATTTGCAGGATCAAAGGCAATCGCTGTAAATCCTAACTGTGAGTATCCACAGGTTGCAGTTGCACTTGCACTCTACCTTGGAAATGAGGCTTCACAGGAGTCACACTACACAGCAAGAAACATCGTTCCATGTAACACAAGCCTTCTTGAGAGCGATGCAGTTAAGAGCGATGCACTTGTTACAGCTCAGAACGCAACATTCGATACAACATCATTCATTCAGCCATTCGTTGCTAAGATGGGTAACTACTGGACACCAGCAGAGAACTTTGGTAAGTCACTCGTAAATGGTGAGGTTACACATGACAATGCAGCAGATATGACAGAGTCATTCAACACATCACTTAACACTGATGTAGCACAGTAAAAATACTAGTTATATATTCTAAAACAGGTGCTCCACTCATCTACAGGTGATGGAGCACTTGTAATAGAGAAGGATATTTATACTTTGAGACGGAGGTGTTAGGATGGCTCAGGCTATAACAAAAAATAAAAGCAAAATAAAGAAAATACGAAGATCTGATTACCCATACACAGTTGCAAAGGCGGCTGCAAATGGAGACATAGCTACCAGAATTTCATTTCTCATCTTGGGGTTCGGCAGTATAGTCAGAAAACAGTTTGTAAAGGGATTTTCGTTTCTGGTACTTGAAGTACTGTTTATATGGTTCATGGTAAAACACGGAGCATCACTTCTGGTTGATTTCTTCCATCTGGGTGGACAGGAACAGGAGAAGGTGTGGAATGATGCAAAGGGTGTATTTGAATATACCCAGGGTGACAATTCACTGCTCATGCTCCTCTACGGTGTAGCAACACTGTTCATAATATTTGCATTTGTCTGCCTGTGGGTAGTGAGTGTAGAGAGTTCATACAAGGCATACTGTCTGTGGAATTCAGGCAAGCATGTGCCAACATTTAAGGATGATCTGAAGAGTCTGTTTGACAACAACCTTCATATGTTACTTATGCCGCTTCCGGTTCTCGGAGTTGTGGTATTTACGATACTGCCATTGGTCTTCATGATCTTCATGGCATTTACAAATTACAGTAAGCTTGATTCACACACGGTTATATTCAACTGGGTAGGATTCAAGAACTTCGCAAAGATTTTGAATTTTGGTGACGCCATAGGAAGTACATTCTGGTCAGTTCTTGGCTGGACACTTGTGTGGGCTGTAGCAGCTACATTCAGTAACTACTTCCTCGGCATGATACTTGCGATGGTGATCAACAGAAAGGGAACAAGAGCAAAGGGAATGTGGAGAGGAATCTTCATGCTCTCAGCAGCGGTTCCACAGTTCGTATCGCTTCTTCTGATGAGAACGATCTTCAGTCAGAATGGTATCATAAACACATTACTTATAAATCACGGAATAATCGACAATGCGATTCCTTTCTGGAGCAATGCAACACTTGCCAGAGTCATGGTCATAGTGATCAACATCTGGATCGGAATTCCATTTACCATCATGCAGGTTACAGGAATCCTGCAGAGTATTCCAGAGGAAATATACGAGGCTGCACGAGTTGATGGTGCAAGCCCTATAAAGATCTTCTTCAAGATCACACTTCCATATATGTTGTTCGTCACAGCACCATATCTGATAACAACATTTGCAGGAAATATCAACAACTTCAACGTTATCTTCCTTCTGTCAAATGGAGCTCCAACACCTGTTGGAAAGACAGCCGGCAAGACGGATCTTCTTGTAACATGGCTCTACAAGCTGACGGTTGATAACCAGTATTACAACTTAGGTGCAGTTATCGGTATCATGACATTCATAGTTCTTGCAGTTGTGTCACTGATAACATATCACAACACATCATCATATAAGGACGAGGAGGGATTTCAGTAATGGCTAAATCAAATAACGAGATTAAAGCAAAACAGAAATGGACACCCGGTGATATCGTGGTTCATATCATACTGACTATCCTTGCTGTCATATGGATCCTGCCTATAGCATGGATAGTGATGATAAGCTTCCGTGGTGAGAAAGGACAGTATGTTTCAACATTGATCCCTAAGTCATTCACCATGGCGAACTACACAAAGCTTTTCACAGACACAGGTATCCTGGACTTCATGCAGATGTTCAAGAATACTTTGATAATAGCGATTTTCTCATGTATAATATCAACAGTGTTCGTACTTGCAGTTTCATACTGTATGTCAAGAATGCGTTTCAGAGTGAGAAAGCCATTCATGAATGTGGCACTTATCCTTGGAATGTTCCCTGGATTCATGGCAATGATAGCTGTGTATTATATCCTTAAGGTTCTGGGACTTTCAGAAGGATCACTTATCAGGGTTGCTCTTGTACTTGTATACTCAGGTGGTGCAGGACTTGGATTTTATATAGCAAAGGGCTTCTTCGACACGATTCCAAAGTCGATAGAGGAGGCAGCTTACCTTGACGGTGCTACAAGATGGCAGTCATTTACAAGGATCATCATACCGCTCAGCCGTCCGATCATAGTTTACACGGTTCTGAATTCATTCCTTGCACCATGGATAGACTTCGTGTTTGCAAAGGTTATATGCAGAGCCAACAAGGATTACTACACAGTATCGATCGGACTGTGGAACATGCTCGAGAAAGAGTATGTATACAACTGGTTCAACTCATTTGCGGCTGGTGCAGTATTGATATCCATACCGATTATCATTCTCTTTATGATCATGCAGAAGTGCTACAAAGATAGCATGTCCGGTGGTGTAAAGGGTTAAGGATAATAGATGAATTTATTTGCAAAACCTGAGTGGAATGAGGAAAGCATATGCCAGCAATGAAGTATCTGAAAAAAATAATAACATGTGTGCTAACAATTACCCTTATAATAATATGTGGATGCCAGGACAAAAATAACACCCCCTCCAACCCGTCCAAGGCGACCACGGAAGCAGACTATGAAGCTGCCATGCATAATGCGGAGACTACACCGCTTGGAAGATATCCGGAACAGCTTACCTACACCCTGGGAAAGCTGTCCGGTGCAAATAATTCAAACCTCCCACAGGGAGAGACCTATGAAAATAATGTATACACACGAATACTTAATGACATGTTGAATGTGCAGAACCAGGATACATTTGAGGCTGCTGATGATCAGTATGACGACAATGTATCCATGGTGATCGCACAGCACAAGCTGCCGGATGTGATGATAGTCCAGGATCTGGATGAACTTCAGTATCTGGTGGAGAATGATATGATCGAGGATCTCACGGACAGTTACAACAACTGCATGAGTGAAACGATAAAGAATATATATAAGAGTTATGGCGACAGTATCATGGACATGGTCACATTTGATGACCGGATCATGGCCATACCCGAGACAAATATATCAGATGGACCAAATCTGATATGGCTTAGAAA
Organism: Bifidobacterium catenulatum; assembly: GCA_963600665.1. Lineage (GTDB taxonomy): Bacteria > Bacillota > Clostridia > Lachnospirales > Lachnospiraceae > Coprococcus. The sequence goes on from CAVCCL010000095.1 coordinate 9,155, forward strand.
AGACTGGATGGATAAGCTGGGACTTGAAGATCCGAAGACACTTGCGGATGCGGAGGAGATAATCAGACAGTTCATAGCAAAGGATCCGGGAAATAATGGTGAAGGAAATACCGTAGGGCTGGTGGCTGACACAAGTCTCTGCGGCGGTTGTGGTTATAGCAGCGAGTACACGTTGGACATAGTATTTGCCGCGTATGGGGCATTCCCGAAGCAGTGGATAAAGGATGCTGATGGAAATGTGGTATATGGCTCAGTGCAGCCGGAGGCAAAGGAAGCTCTTGCCCATATACATGATATGTATGAGGAAGGAATCCTTGACCAAAACTTCCTGATGAGAACGAGCAGCAACATAATAGAGCTCATTGTAAATGGACAGTGTGGTTCGTTCTTCGGACCATGGTGGGCACCGAATAATCCGCTCATGGAGGCAGTTGAGGCCGATCCTACAGCAAAGTGGGAGCCGTATCTTCTGGCAACGGATGACAACGGGGCGACCAGCTATCACACACAGGTGCCGTCAGGCAAATTTGTGGTTGTCAGAAAGGGCTATGAGCACCCGGAGATAGTGTGCAAGATTATAAGCGTGTTGTTCGATTATGAGAGATATGAGGATAAGGACAATCAGGACATAAAGGACTACTACAAACTCAATGTGGATCCTACGGCAAGGCCAATCGCCATAAATGTTGATTACAACAATGCACTTCAGATATGCTATGGAGAATTGAGCCACGTATTTTCAGGTGTGAAGGAAGCGGATGATCTGAATGTGCTGGAGAGGTCATACTACGAGGCCTGTGACTCATATCTTAAAAATGAAGACAACGCATCAGCGGAGGACTGGGCTGCGTACACATCACGTATAACAGCCTGCAAGATACTCAATGATGCGAGGACAAATAAAGTGGACTCATTGTATTTCGGTGAGACCGAGACCATGGTGTCAGAATGGTGGCACCTGGAGAATCTGGAGAGTGATACATACCTAAAGATCGTTACAGGTGAATCTGATCTGGATGAATTTGACAGCTTTGTTGACAACTGGTACAAGACTGGTGGAACAACGATCACCAAGGAAGTCAGAAGGGAGTGCCGGTAGACGGAGAGGTCAATAAACTAAGTTATTACTTGCTATTTTCTATAAAGCCTGATGGAGAAATTCTGTCAGGTTTTTTGTGTATGAGGGAAAAATATACAGTTTGTATAGTTTGATTAAATTTTTGTGAACAATCAGGTGGTGGTATTGAAGAAACTGGTTGGGTGAGATATGCTGAAGAGGCCATGGATAAATGTTGACAATCACATAAAAATTGATATACTAACAG
>CAVCCL010000096.1:0-20841 GCA_963600665.1 Bifidobacterium catenulatum
AAAGTATAGACAAAGGCTGGGCGAGGTGTTACAATCCGTTCAAAGCATAGGTTTCAAGTCGAAGGTTTCTATGAGTCCGAACGTAAGAAACGGACCATTCCAACGTATCTATAATTCGCGAATTTCTCATGCTTTTATATCACATTTTTCATAAGAGCAGGAATAATATTCTGGCTGATTTTTTGAAGAGGAATAAGGCGGAGGTTTTGCGTATGAATATATTTGAATATGATCAGGAAAAGCATATGAGGCAGACATATGAAGAAACGAGGGGCTGTGTATGAGTGAGAAATACATAACGCTGGACGGATTGTGCCAACAGCTCTCAATATCGAGGGCAACGGGACGGAACTGGCTCAGACTTGGAAAAATTGAATCACAGGGCATAGATCCGACCGGTCAGATGTATTTCACAGAGGAGTATGTAAGTAATCTGAAGCAGTCACTGGAAACTGGCGAACGAAGATCGCTCAGAAGCCGGCGGAATAAGCGGTATGTGTCCGGCAAAGGATTGTATGACAGATACGTGTCAGACATTTGCGAGAGCACAGACACAGTAAAAAGCCTGGTGGATAAGCTGGAGAGGCAGAATATATGTGTGACTGAGATGGTCATGAGAACTCTGCTGGCGGATTGTGCACTAAAGCTGCTGGCAAGCAGTGGTGAGATTACTGTTGACAGAGAAATACTCCCTGCATATATAGATGGAAGCTTGACAATTGGCGTATGGAGTGCGCTGATCGATGATATAATTCAGGACAAAAAAGCAGCATTATCATGGGCAAATAATAACAAAAATCTTATGGACACCAATTACTATTATCAAAAGGGAGAAGACGTACTTGGCCTTCTCTATATGTCTATAAGAGATGCAGGCAGCCGGAAGGCGGCTGGTTCATATTATACGCCGACAAAGGTAGTAAGAAAGCTGATAAGTGACGTGACCAGTGATATGGGCAGCAGAATATCTGAGGGAGGTAAGCGATTACTCGATCCATGTTGCGGAACCGGCAATTTCCTTATACAGCTTCCGGATGATATAGAACTAAATAATATATATGCGTGCGATATAGATGGACTCAGTGTACAGCTTGCGAGGTTCAATCTGGCACTTGGGAGATTGTGCGGAAGAAGACATGTCAATGCGGACGAAGCGATCCGGACAATATATGAGCACATAGAGCGTAGAGACTTCCTTTCAGGATACAGGAATGATCCAGAATGTGGTGGGAATGATAAGAAGCTCTTGGCTGATCCGGGATATGACATCATCATCGGTAACCCGCCGTGGGGATATACATTTGACAAGGAGACACGGACATTACTTAGGAAAGCATACAGAACTGCAGCCGGAAGGGGCGTGGAGTCGTCTGATGTGTTCGTGGAGTGTGCGCTGAAGCGGTTGACAGACAAAGGAGTTCTTGCATTTGTGCTGCCGGAGGCATTGCTTGATGTACAAAACCACAGTGCGATCAGGGAGATCATAGCCGAATCGGCAAATGTGAGCCGGGTGAGTTTCCTTGGCGATGCATTCTATGGTGTGCAATGTCCATCGGTGGTGCTGCAGCTTGAAAAGAGTTCTGATCCTGGACATAGCAAAGGTGCGGTGATAGAGAGAGACGGCAGGGAGTTTGTTGTAGGAACGGACAGGCCGCTTGGCAGTGAGAATTTTATGCTTAGGCTCACTGATGATGAGTACAGGCTGCTTTGCAGAATAGAAAGTACAGATAACTGTGAATTCCTGCGTGGACAGGCAGATTTTGCGCTGGGAATAGTGACCGGGGATAATGCAAAATATGTGTCCACAGAATGCGGAGAGGGAATGGAGGCAGTGATAACCGGAGCAGATGTATACAGATACAGATGCGGAAAAATGGAAAAATATATGTATCCGGAACTTACCCTGTATCAGCAGGCGGCACCGCTGGAGCTTTACCGGGCTCCGGAGAAACTGATCTACAGGTTTATCAACAGACTGCTCGTATTTGCATATGACGACAGGCAGAGGCTTACGCTGAACAGTTGCAATGTGGTCATCCCACATATACCGGGGCTTGATATGAGATATATACTGGCGGTGCTCAACTCAAGGGTGGCGCAGTATATATATGAGAAGCGGTTCAACGCTGTGAAAGTCCTTAAGTCCCATATAGAGAGCATACCAGTTCCTGTTGCAGATGATGAGACACAGAGACACATAATCTCAATGGTAGAAGATATTATGGCATCGGGTAAAGACCATTTGCAGCGATACAGATTGTATGAAGAGATAGATGACATTGTTAGGAAGATGTACTCAGTTACCGATGAAGAGTACGAGTTCATAAAGCAGTCTTTATCCGGTGACAAATATATGTTATAAAAAGAATATACTTTAAATTGATCAGGAAGAGGAAGAGACTATGAATAATATACTGCTTATAAACGATATGGCTGGTTATGGCAAGGTTGCACTGTCAGCGATGATACCGATCATGTCCAACATGAAATTCCAAGTGTATAACCTTCCGACGGCACTCGTGTCAAATACACTGGACTACGGGAAGTTCGATATACTTGAGACGACCGGATACATGAAGAACAGCATGAGAGTGTGGGATGAGCTTGGATTTACATTTGACACCATAGCAACCGGATTTCTTGTATCGGAGGAACAGACCAGGCTTGTGGCTGAGTTCTGTGAGAAGAAGAAAGACCAGGGTGCGTTTATATTTGTCGATCCGATCATGGGCGATGACGGAATCCTGTACAACGGTGTTACGGAGAATACGGTTGGCTATATGAGACAGATGTGCAAAGTGGCGGATCTCATAGTGCCAAACTGCACAGAGGCGGCATTTCTTGCGGGCAAATACACTGACAAGAAGATACTGACCATGGCTGAGGCTGAAGACCTGGCACATACACTTCACGGATATGGAGCAAAGACTGTAGTTATCACCAGCGTGAATATAGATGGACAGACAAGCACTCTCCTGTTGGATGGCGAGACAGACAAAATGAACGTGTTCCCATATACAGAGATCCCTGTGAGATTTCCGGGAACCGGTGATATATTCTCTGCTGTGCTTATCGGAAAGTACAGAGGCGGACACAGCATAGAGGACAGTGTGCAGTCGGCCATGAAAGTGGTGGAGAAGCTTATAGCCTTGAACAAAGACAATGTTGACAAGTACAAGGGAATCCCTCTTGAACAGTACATAGAGGTGATAACGGAATGAGCAGACCGCAGATCAAGATAACACTCATAGACCGCAAAGGCCCTCACGGCTGCCACAGGGGGCATAAGATAGGTGACAGCTACGATTTTGATACTGAGAGAGGACAGCTCTGCCCAATGGCCATGCACGTGGCATTTCCATATGTGGATATTCTGAGATATGGTGGAACCATACCGGGAAATGAGCCGGGAACTGCAGTGTTCTGTTGCCCTGATGTGGACACGATCAATGTGTTCAGGATAGAGGTTGTTCAGCCTGAGCAGGATAAGAATTGACAAATAAACGGCAAAGAGACAGCTAAAGAAGCGGTGCATCGGAAGAAAAAAACTCCCTGATATAATATAATACTCTGTAAGTAGAACAGGCGTATTTATCAAGTATGGGAGGTGGCACATATGGCAGGATGCAGAGATCATTACAATATATATGCGTGGATCATCGCCGTGGTTATGTGCGTCTCATATCTTGGAGTCTGTGGGCTTTACAACCCGAATGTCAGGAATTATTCTGCACACTCGGTATCATCGCTTGGTGAGAGTCGGGGAATAGACGCCGGGAACAACGATGTGCTCATGGTTGACAGCTCTGCGGGGCTTGTGATCCAGACAAGGAACATACGGACAGGGAATTCGGAAGAATCCATAGACGATACATGGATGCTGTCGGCAGTCCTTGCGGCATTGCTGTTGAGTCTGATATTCTGTGTATGTGCATCTGCGGGCAGATATCCCGAGATGACAAACAGCCGCAGATGGATACTTCTGGAATATATACACAGGTCAGACGGGAAAAAGCGCGCCTTCATTGGAATTTAAATAAATAAGATTACCAGTGAAGGAGAGATAATTATGGCAATGGATATATTGGCTTATACATTCGGAGTTATTGCGCTTGCAGCAGCGATCAAATGCTTTGTGGATGAAAACTGGGGTGAGAAGATGCACCATGAATCAGAGGATATCACGGCTCCAGATGCAAATGATATGGCTCAGGATAATAAGGCGGCTTAGATAATAAGCAGTTTAACAAGATAATAAAATAGAGAGAAATTAATGATCCCACAGATATTACTATGGATATCTGTGGGATCATTTTTATTTTTTCATCCGGTTAAGCTCTGGTATTACGGTTAACAGCATTGTGATAAAGCATGCGCTTCCTCCGAGTATATTTGATATAGGTTCAGCCATGAACACGCCATTTGTTCCGAGATGGAAAGCATACGGCAGCAGGTATGTAAGAGGGACTACGATGATCGCCTTTCTGAGCAGAGAGAAGAAAATCGCCTGCTTTTTCTTGTTCAGCGATTTGAAAGTAGTCTGGCCGATATACTGAAGCAGCATAAATGCAAATGCAGCGAAATATATTTTGAGAGCCGGGATGGAGTCACTTATAAGTGAACTGTCTGAGCTGAATACAGATATAAGTGCTCCCGGAGCAATCAGGATGATTCCCCATGCTATGACCATATATATCACTGCAAGCAGAGACATGATGGCTATGGATTTTTTGACATGATCGGGCTTTCTGGCTCCATAATTGTAGCTGATGACTGGGGAAGCACCTTCGGCTATTGACCAGATAGGAGTTTCGACGATCTGTCTGACGCTTGACACGATGGTCATGACTGACACATAGACATCGCCTCCGGTACGTGACAGGACACTGTTACAGCATATTGATACAAGGCTGTTTGTGAGCTGCATCACAAATCCAGCGGTTCCCAGACTGACAATATCCTTTGCATATGTCAGACACTTCCTGAATTGTCTCAATGAAAGCAGCTTTACCTGCAATTCGGCTTTGTTCTTCAGAAAGTAGAGGACAAAAGCGGCAGACATGATCTGCGATATCACGGTGGCTATGGCCGCACCTCTGACGCCGAGATGCAGGACAAATATAAATATGGGATCGAGAATACAGTTGGCGGCGGCACCGACGGCCACTGTCAGCATACCTGTTACAGAATATCCCTGTGCATTGATGAATGGGTTCATGCCTGTTGATACCATGGATGGCAGAGTGCCAAGCAGATATATCATCATATATGGGTACGCATAGGTGAGTGCGCTTTCCGATGCTCCGAACAGGACCAACAGCGGTCTTGCAAATATCATACCGACAGCCATGAGAATAATGGCGGCACCACATAACATAGTGAAGGCTGTATTCATTATGTTATCTGCGGTTTTATCATCCCCCATCCCTCTTCTGATTGAGAACAGAGGGGAACCGCCGCTGCCAAACAGATTGCTGAAGGCAGTGATTATGATGATGATCGGGAAACAGAGACCGACTCCGCCGAGAGCAGCGGTGCCCACATCAGGTATTCTTGCTATGTAGATCCGGTCGATCACGTTGTACAGCAGACTTATGAGCTGAGCCACCAGCATAGGCATGGCCACACCGAGTATATTTTGAGTTATCTTTCCATTTTCAAAGTTTACTCTTTTCATAGATTTCATTCCTTACAAAATGTATTGAACAGTTTACTTTCATATAATAGAACTGCAGTTAAAAATAATCAATATATGTATATGGGGGTGTGTTATAGATATGAAACAACCTTCTCAAGCATATTTTGTTTAACGTAATTAAAAATAATTAATATTTAGCTAAATAAAGTTTGACTATCAGGTAAAATTTAACTAATATGAAAAACAGGAATGTATATGGAACAAATGGAATGACAAAAGAATATGTGACATCATGAGGATTATACATTTGCGGAAAAAATTAATAATGACAGGGGACAATGTTATGAAGATCAAGCCAAATGATGTTATGATCAGGTACACAGGACGTATCGACTGGACAGACGCGGAGAAGCCGGTGTGGGTATATCCTTGTACATCTGCAGAGATGAAATTTACGGGCAGGACGCTGAAGATAAAGGTGTCCAACAGAAACAATTACTGGGACAATTATCTGGGTTGTATAATTGACCAGTCACAGAGAAGCTATTTTCTGAACAAAGAAGGAATAACGGAGCTGGACATAGCAGTTCCTGATAATGATACAAATGAGCATCGCGTGCTCTTCTTCAAGAGACAGGATGCGTGCCATGAGCTGACGATACTTGAGTATGAGATAGGGGACGGCGAGAAGCTGCTCCCACTGAAGCCACTTTCAGGCCGCCGTATAGAGGTGTATGGAGATTCCGTTTCGGCCGGTGAGGTGTCAGAGGCGGTTGACTGTGTTGGCATGGAAGATCCTGTACACAATGGAGGATATTCAAACAGTTGGTATTCATATGCGTGGATAACGGCGAGAAAACTCAAGGCACAGATACACGACATTGCCCAGGGCGGAATGGCCCTGATGGACGGAACAGGATGGTTTCAGGAACCTCAGCAGGTAGGTATGGAGAGTGCATGGGATAAGATCCATTACAATCCATACTCCGGAGAGAGCATGGACTGGGATTTTTCACAGTACACACCACAGGTCGTTGTAGTTGCCATAGGACAGAACGACAATCATCCATATGATTTTATGAAGAATGCCTACACAGGAGGCCAGGCCGACAGATGGCGTGCAAGATATATGGAACTTCTGGGAAAAATCAGAAACAAATATCCAAATGCACATATAATCTGCTGCACCACACTTCTCTGCCACGACTGTTCATGGGACAAGGCCATAGATGAAGTGGTCGATAACATGAAGGATGAGAAGATTACTCATTATATATATGGAAGAAACGGATTTGCCACACCAGGGCATCTTCGTATACCGGAGGCATGCGAGATGGCGACGGAGCTGGCAGAATACATAGAAAGTCTCGACATAGAGGGTTGGGATAATTTATAAAAGGGAACCTTGTAGGTGGGGCAATTGATTTCATAAGGAGATAAATCATGGGAGATTATGATCTTGAAAGAATAAAGTCGGTTATCCGGCGTGCGAAACAAGGAGAAGAGCTCACAATTGGATTTCTTGGCGGCTCGATAACTCAGGGGAGTCTGGCGACAGAGCACGAGTACACATATGCATACAGGGTGTACAAGTGGTGGTGTGATACATTTCCACAGGCGAAATTCAACTATGTAAACGGTGGAATCGGAGGAACGGATTCATATTATGGCGTGTCCAGGGCGGTAACGGATGTGCTCATGTACCAGCCGGATTTTGTGATCGTGGATTTCAGCGTAAACGATACCAGAAATGAGATGTGTCGGGAGACCTACGAGGGTGTCATCAGGAAGCTGCTCGGATGGGATTCAAGGCCGGCAGTCATGGTGCTGAACAACATATATTACGACAGTGGAGTCACTGCGGAGGACATACATAACAGTGTTGCGGATTATTACGGCGTGCCGCATGTGAGTATCAGGGAGACTGTGTACAGCCGAATGAAGGCAGGAGAGTACACGCAGGATGAGATCACACCGGATGGCCTGCATCCAAATGACAAGGGACATGGACTGGTGGCGGCAGAGATAACAAATGTGCTTGCAGAAATCGCAAGAGATATGACAGAATCAGCAAGTTCGTGGACACTTCCGTCTCCGATGACAGCAAATGCCTATGAGAATGCAAGACGTCTTACCATACGGGAGGTCTGCCCGAAGCTTTCAGGTTTCAGAGCAGATACGCAAGAGAAGCTCGGACATCTGGATCATTTCAAGAATGGCTGGACAGGAGTAAATGCCGGAGACAGCATAATATTTGAACTTGAGGGAAGCTGTATTGGTATACAGTATAGAAAAACCATATCAAGACCGGCGGTCAGGGCACAGGCAATCCTTGACGGTGATACGGATCATCCGATATTGCTGGATGGCAATTTTGATGAGGACTGGGGCGACTGTCTGTATATAGAGCCGGTGCTCCATCATGGAGAGAACAAAAGCCACACTTTAGAGATAACTGTACTTGATGACGGGTGTGCTGGAACTACACCATTCTACCTTATGTCAATAATAGTTGCCTGATAGGCCGTACTTGAAAATACCAGATATTTAGAATGGCAGAGTTGCCTGAAGGATAGAAAATAAAAACACATGATGTTGTATATTGCAATATTGGTAATATAGGACTATTATTAGCACAGAGAGTACAAAGAGGTACTGCGATATTTCGCAGTGCCTCTATTTTTTTATACTACGATCTTATATCAGATCGGTGTTAAAGGAGGATGATATTATGACACCAATGAACAACGCAGATTATCTTATCAGATTACAGCATGCAGATGAGCTCGACGCACTCAAAGCAGCAAAGAAGGCGAGCGGTCTCACCTATGAGGCGCTTGCAGAGAAAGTAGGCGTAAATAAAGTATGGCTTGCCTCAGCATTTGAGGGACAGCAGTATGTGCCGGAGGAATATTGTGACAAGCTTGCAGAGGTACTTGGAATAGACAAGGCGGCTACAGCATTTCTTGCTGAGCATCCATATAAGGGCAACACAGATCCTATACTCTACAGACTTCATGAGGTCATCGATACATATGGCCCGGCTATTAAGGACATCATCCATGAGCAGGGTGGCAATGCCATCATGAGCGCCATTGATTTCGGTCTTGATGTAGATGTGACTGAGGATGCAGATGGCAACCACAGGGTCATCATCAAGTTTGATGGAAAGCTCCTGCCATATGCAAAGAAGGGTCAGTATCCTTGGTAAAGTAGACAAGGTTTCGTACAGGTGTTGACATTACAATCGTTGTAAGGTTTAATATTGCGTGTAGCATGACAAGAAAGACGAGGATACATAAATCAATGGAAAAGGACCTTACAACCGGCAGTGTGCCAAAGACCATGGCGTACTTTGCGCTGCCTTATCTATTATCTTATTTTCTACAGACATTATATGGAATGGCGGATCTGTTCATCATAGGGCAGTTCTGTGGCAATGATGCCGGTGCGACCACTGCGGTGGCAAATGGCTCCCAGATCATGCACATGATCACTGTGATCCTTGTGGGACTGGCCATGGGAACCACAGTCGTCATAGGAAAAGCGGTTGGGGCGAAGAAGCTTCAGGATGCACAGGCGGCCATCGGCAACACTGTCACCATATTCATGATAATATCAGTGTCACTTACAGTGATACTTCTGATATTCATAAATCCGATAGTTGCAGTTATGGATACCCCTGCGGAGGCGGTCAAAGGAATCACTGATTATCTTGTAGTCTGCTTCATAGGAATTCCATTTATTACGGCATACAATGTAATAAGTTCCATATTCAGGGGGCTCGGCGATTCTAAAAGTCCGATGTACTTCATCGCCATTGCGTGCGGCCTCAATATCGCACTTGATTATATATTCATAGGAGCCTGTGGCCTTGGTCCGCTCGGAGCGGCCCTTGGAACAACGCTGGCCCAGACATTCAGCGTCATCATATCATTTGTCGCAATAAAGAGGATGAATACCGGACTGAAGCTCACGAGAAATGACTTCGTTCCGAGAAAATCCGTGCTCGGAGAGATCGTGAAGATCGGTCTCCCGGTGGCAGTTCAGGATGGATGCATACAGATCGCATTTATTGTGATAACGGTCATAGCCAACAACCGTGGTGTAAATGATGCCGCGGCGGTGGGCGTTGTTGAGAAGATGATAAGCTTTATCTTCATAGTTCCATCTTCTATGCTGGCGACCGTGTCTGCGCTTGCCGCCCAGAATATAGGAGCTGGAAAGCACGACAGGGCGGAGCAGATCCTGAGATACGCACTGGGGATCATAGTGGCTTATGGTGTAGTTGCCATAGCTGTTGTTGAATTATTTGCACCTGAGCTGGTGGGATTGTTCAGCAAGAACAAGGTGGTTGTGACCATGGGTGTCCAGTATATAAGCAGTTATATCGTGGACTGCGTATTTGCCGGAATCCATTTCAGCTTCACCGGATATTTCTGTGCATACGGCAAATCCTACATAGGATTTATCCATAATATGATAGCCATAGTATTTGCAAGGATTCCGGGTTCATATCTGGCGTCGATCAAATATCCTGATACACTGTTTCCTATGGGATTTGCGGCTCCTGCGGGATCACTTATCTCGATAGTTATATGTGTGGGCGCATTTGTGTGGATGAAGAGGCGCGGCACGCTGTATAAGGCGAACTTATAAGAGAGATGTTTTGGGGTGATAGGAATGTTTATTGTGCGTCCATTTCGTAAAGGTATATTGGCGTGAGGATAGATTTATATGGATGAAAACAGATTATTCAAGATAGGTGAAGTGGCGAAGATGTACCATGTGAGCATGGGCACACTGCGTCATTATGAGAAGGAGGGACTTCTCACACCAGAATATACAGATGAAAATACCGGCTACAGATATTATGGAGTGCGCCAGCTTGAGGTGCTCAATACCATAGGTTATCTGAGGGTGTTGGACATGCCGCTATCCGAGATCAGAGACTTCATTCAGAACAGGGATGTGGAGCTTATAGAGGAAAAGCTGCTCAATCAGAAACAGATAGTGTCAGCAAAGATCCGGGATCTGGAGCTCATATCAAAGAAGCTGGATCACAGGCTGGAATTTCTTCGGGACGCATCTGAATCGGAGCTGGAAGTTATAACAGAGAAGATAATTCCGCCTGAAAGGATAGTGCAGGTGCGGGAGAAGCTTGAACTTGGAACATACCTTGGACTGGAAGGATCAATCCGCAGATTTCAGGAGAATCAGGATAAGATACTGGTGTTCCTGGGCAAAGTCGGCGTGGGAATATCTGAGGACAATCTGCGGCACAGCAGATATGTGTATGACCGGGCATTCCTCATATTGGACGATGAGGAGGAATACCGCGGCGATGTGGAATTGATCCCGGCGCAGAGGTGCGTCACTATAAGATTCCGCGGCAGTCACAACGAGGCCCCGGAACACTATGGCAGACTGATGAACTACATAGGAGAAAAACACCTGGAGATGACAGATTTTGCAAGGGAGATAACCCTCATCGACAACGGCCTTACAAGTGACACAAGCAAGTTTGTCACGGAGATACGGATCCCGGTAGGGGATGCCGCACGTCAGTCGTGAGGAATATCATGGAACCTTCCGTCCAGCTCCTCGGTCTTGACCACGTTGATAAATGCGTGCTCATCAATCCCACGGATCATCGGAATGAGCTCACGCTTCGCTTCCGAGTTGATGACAGAGTAGATAAGCGTTTTCTCCTTCTCCTCGTAACATCCGACACCCTTGAACAGTGTAGCGTCATGGTGAGTCAGGTCGCTGATGGCATGGTAGATCTCATTTGACTTGTCGGAGATGATGAACAGAGTCTCCTTCTTGTATCTCTTATATAGAAGCTGGATCACCTGGGTGCTGCAGAACTGGTAAATGATCGAGTACAGAGCCTTCGACCAACCAAACAGTGCACCGGCTGCGATCAGCATCACGATATTTCCAAGCAGTATGTAATTCCATGCATCGATACCCTTCTGGTGGGACAGGAAAATGCTGATGAAATCAGTTCCTCCGGTGCTCGTTCCAACGTTCAGACACAGACTTATGGCAAGCCCGTTGATAAGTCCGCCGAACAGGCTTATGAGCATGATGTCATCCGTGAACACATACGGAGGCAGGATATCCACAAATATACTCGACAGAAGTATGACCACTATGGAATACAGAGTGAATCTCTTGCCGATATATTTGTATGCTATGTACGTAGGGAACAGATTCAGTCCGATGTTGAACACTGCAAATGGCACGCTGACGTGCAGGAATTTTATACCGATGTTCTGGAGCAGCAGTGATGCGCCGGCAAATCCGCTCGGGAACAGTCCCGCAGTCTTAGCAAAGCATCTGAGATTCCATGCGTACAGTATAGATGCAAATACAACGATGAACAGGCGGAATACCTGGTAGAATCTGGGGTGTTTTAGTTCGACAGATTGAAACATAGCAATACCTCCTTTGTAAGTGGGTTCTTTAATTTTCAAATGGTCTGACTCTTAAAGTGACTCCAAGATCATTACAGATCTGGCGGCATTTCTCGATCTTGTCCTCAGGCATGACCTTTTCGACAACAGTCATGACAACATTTGGCACGTATCTTTTGGCAAGAACGGCAAATTCCTTTATAGCTTCGTAGGACTGGATTCCGTAACGTGAGCGCGTGAGTTCAAGGAACTCCTTTTTGTCAGGGGCATTCAGGGATATCGATACCGTGTCAATTCTCCCCTCAAGCTCCGGAGTTATGTCTCTTTCATATATAAGGTTTGCAAGCCCTATAGTGTTGAGACGTACCTTGAGATCAGGATAAGCCTTTTTCAGTGAGTCGATCACCGCACATACATCATCCAGCCTCTCAAGCGGCTCGCCAAATCCGCAGAATACCAGCTCATTTATGACATTCAGGTCATACTCTGAGAAAAGCTTCAGGACTTCTTCCACGGAAGGTTCGCCGTCCTTCAGCCAGAGCGTGTTGTTCTCCTGCTGTTTCTTTGTCTGTCTCAGGCAGAACACGCAGCTACAGGGGCATTTGTTTGTCATGTTGACATATATATTCTTGCCGGTGAGGTCTCCACTCTTTGCTATGTCGAGGTAGCCCTCCTCACCGACTTTTCCGGTTACAGTGTATAAAACCATAGTTACATCTCCATATAATTATAATTGTGATATCGCACAGCTCATATATGCAATAAAGCATATTTGATAAATTGGGTCTGCAAAGATCATTCCTCAGTCAGGTCTCTCATATACATCTCAAAGCATAGGCCCCAGTTCTCAGGCACGTTGTTCTCAACACAATAGCTAATGCACTTTGACACATAAGCGGCGGCCTTCTTCACAGACTCATAGAAGCTGTGGCCGTTCATATACATACCCGCTATGACCGCTGCGATCACATCACCTGTACCGCTTCTGTCGCCGCCAATCCGGTCGACCATGACCATCTGGAAATCCTCACCCTTGTTGTAGATAAAGTTTGCAATCTGAGTCTGGTTAAAATGGATTCCGGTTACAACGATGTGTTTTGGTCCCTGCTCAGCAAGTGCCATGCACATCTGCTTCAGCTCGTCCACGGTCACTGTGTGATCCGGGTACGGCAGATCAAGGAGTGTGCAAAGTTCTGTCAGATTAGGAGTGATTATGTCGGCATATTTTACAAGCTCCTTCATCTTGCTGCACATAGGAGCTGTGTACGTCTGGTACAGTTTGCCGTAGTCGCCCATGACGGGATCGACTATGACGAAATTGTCCTCGTTTTTGAAATGTTTGATAAAGTCGATAACAATGTTGACCTGTTCCTCTGAACCGAGGAAACCTGTGGATATCGCATCGAATTTCAGGTCAAGATCCTTGTAGGTCTGTATATAATCCCGCATCTTCGGTGTGTAGTCGTCAAAGTAAAATATAGGAAACTGTGTATGTGTCGAGAGTATGGCTGTCGGCACAGTGACCGCCTGGATCTTCATGGCGGACACTATCGGCGCCATGACAGCTATGGAACATCTTCCAAAGCCTGTAACATCATTTATTAAAGCAATTTTTTTCTGCATCTTAGTTCTCCAAATTCGATAAATATAGTGAAATTTTATCATCAAATATAGGTGGATTCAATATTTGAATGATGGCAATTTATGTGTAAAAGAGAGGTGACGATGGTAAATCCCGCATTGCCCCACCCTCTGATATGTAGTAAAATATAGTCATATTTTGCGGTATTTTCAGGGGGAATGGGTATGAATGATGTTGTTTTAAATGCGTATATAATCATATCGATAATCATCGCAGCTACAGATGTTTATCTGGGCGTGAAGTCGATAAAAAAGAACAAGACCACCGGCAGGTTTCTTGGACATGCCTGTATAGGTGCTGCGGTGGTGGATATCAGTTATCTGATAAGTATATTGAGCGACACTCATCTGAGTATGTCGATAATGTCCAGTATATATTTCATGAGCATAGACTTTATGCTTGTGTATCTTCTTGTGTTCACAGTTTATTTCACAAAAGGAAAATTCTCCAGATATGGCAGAGCGGCCATATGTTTCAGTTTTGTTTATTGTCTGTATGAGGTGATCATATTTGCGATCAATCCATTTTGCGAGATCGCCATTGGTTATGTGAGAAGAGATACCATCATAGCGAAATACACCTATGATATGAAGTTTCTTTATGATATGCACTTGTTCTTCTCATATGCACTGGTTGGCATAGTGATCATACTTTTGATCAGGAAAATGTGCATTATTCCCCATGAATATCGTTTACAGTACAGTAGTGTCATTCTCGGAATACTTGTGATAGTAGTGGTAAATGCATTATTTCTGTTTTTCCCAGGGGAGGAAGTGTACAATCTGCTGGATTATTCCATTTGCGGCTACAGTCTGACATCATTCCTTTTGTACTGGAGCTGTTTCAACTATTCGACCCATGGAATGCTCAATAAACTCAAGACAAGTATATTTGAAAATATAGGACAAGGCATAGTCCTGTTCGATTACGACAATCATCTTATTCTTCACAATGACAGGGCAGATGATTTCCTTGGGAAAGAGCTCCTCGGCAAATGTGAGAATCTTCAGGAGTTTCTCGAGGCGTATAATCTGTCAGTCAATCTGGCTTCTGATGATGACAGTTTTTCACTGCAGTGTTATATAAAGGGAGACGATGGAGACAGACCACTCAGATGTGACATAAGAAGACTTGATAATAAAAATGGACGCAGGCTGGGACAGATGTTTGTATTTTCAGATATTGCGCTGGAGACCGATATGCTCACGGGATTCCAGAAGTGGGAGAGCTTCCAGAGACTTGCCATGGAGGAGATGGATCATTTCACGTTTCCGGTTGGAGTGGCAATATGTGATATCAACAGTCTGTCAGTGATAAACAGTACGTTAGGCAATCAGGTGGGAGATCAGAAGATACATATACTGTCAGAAGTTATGAGGAGATCGTTCCCGGAGAGAACATATTACGTCAGAGGCGTTGATGCACATTTGATAGCTCTGTGCAGTCGCAGCAGCGAGGAAGAGATGACAGAATGTGTACTTAGAGTCAAAGAAGAATATACAGGCAGTATACAGTATGCGGTAGGTGTGGTGTCAGATGAAGATCAGAGTATCATAGATGCAATTCAGGATGCATCGACAGCCATGAGAACAAAGAAGCTCGTGGACAGGGAATCTCTGCACTCAGACATGCTTACATCACTTATCAGAGCCCTTGAGGAGTGCGACAGCGACACAGAACAGCATGTGCGCCGAACACAGGAGATGGGTGCGGAGCTTGGCAAGAGAATAGAGCTGTCCGATATTCAGCAGAGTAAGCTGGCACTGCTCTGCCTGCTCCATGATATAGGAAAGATAGGAATTCCTATGGAGATACTCAATAAGCCTGGAAAACTCACGGATGAGGAGTGGAAGATCATGCGCTCCCACGTTGAGAAGGGATACGAGATTGCCATGAGCAACACGGAGCTCAGGCAGATTGCGGAGGAGATAAGACATCACCATGAGAGATGGGATGGAAATGGCTATCCTGATGGACTGAGCCGAGAGAGTATTCCGGTTCTCTCCCGTGTGATCGCAGTGGTGGATGCATTTGACGCGATGATCAATGACAGACCTTACAGAAAAGGCATGCCGGTATCGAAGGCGATAGAAGAATTGAAGAGCTGTGCCGGCAGCCAGTTTGACCCGTATATAGTGTCTGAATTTATAAGACTTGTCTCGGAAAAGTATGCGGATTCTCTGGAAAATGAATCAAAGCAGAGGGCTGCTGATGGTAGTGTCGGTGTAGATGGTAATGAAGAGAATGTTGGAGATCGAACTGCTCCAGGATGCGGTCTGGCGGACTCTGATGGTGATGGCGTCAGCACAGACAATGGACAGACCGAGATCCAGATCATGGCGCGCAGGCAGATGGTTGATTCATCTGAATATGGCAAGGATGCAGTTCGTGTACATACTGTCAAATACAGCAGATATCTGGTGGATGAAAACTGGAGGATCATATCTGTTGATGACAATTTTGAAGATCTGACAGGCTACAGCAAAGATGACATAGAGAATAATATTATCACACAGATAGATCTTATCCCGGATGAGGACAAAACGGAGTATCTCTGCCAGGTAAATGCAAATCTGGCAAAGAGTACATTTGTATTCCAGGAGCATAAGATACACCGCAAGGATGGCAGGGATATATATGTGTTCTGTTACGGAAGAATGTTCTATGATTCTGCGCTCCAGGCGGACAGAGGCGAGATAATCATCACGGATGTGGCAAGCACATATTCTCTGAAGATCCTTACAAATGAGGAGCAGAACAAGGCAGAGGTCAGACTTAGAAACTGGGAGAATACCTACCGTACAGATTCACTCACGGGACTTTTGAACCATGCGGCGTTCAGAAGTGACATGGAACAGAGACTCCTTGAGTGCACTCATACCGCGGTGATGATCATGATGGATGTGGACAAGTTCAAGCAGTATAACGATACCTACGGACATCACAATGGCGACAAATACCTTGTTCTTGTGGCTCAGACACTTCAGGCTTCACTTCGCGGGGATGACTATGCATGTCGTATGGGCGGTGACGAATTTGCAGCGATGCTCTTCTTCGATAAGAATGTCTCGGATTATGTGATAAGGGAGCGCGCTCAGCAGATATTTGACAAGGTCAATCTGACGGTGAAGGCTGCAGAGGGTGGAACAAGCATATCCATGGGAGCAGTCATTTCCAGAACGGAGATAACCTTCAATGAGATGTATGAGGAGGCGGACAATGCACTCTACATCGTGAAGGAGAATGGAAGAGGCAGATTAGTGGTTAAGGAGCACGGTTGTAATCAGTAAAAATTGGGGGATGGCTTATGAGAAGTAGAAAATGGAGTGTATTTGTTCTGGCATTAGTGTTAATGATCACAAGCTTTGTGGCAGTTCCAATAGTAAGTTATGGACAGGAAGAGGCTGAAGATCCGTCAACAGGTCTCCAGACAGGAGATACGGAATATAAATATAGTATAATAAGTGATCCTCAAAATGGAGTCACATTAAAAGTAGAGTGGAATGAGCCACAATTAGGTGAGAACACTACCTTCCATGTCTCGGCAGAAGGTGGCAGTGGTGCGTATTTGTTCAGGATGGATGCACCAAGCTATTCAAATCCGGAAGAGAACAGCTTTGAATCGGTGGCAGATCCAAGTCGTGGCGACTGGACACAATACACAGATGAATGTGAATCATATGATTATGAGTTTGCGATGACAGCCACTGGAACGTATAATTTCAGATTTTACGTGATGGATAAAACCTCTGGTGTATATTACATGCGTGTGAGTACGAATATACAGGTATATGACGAGGCACATCCGAGTGTGGGAGAAATTGTTTCTTCTGCAGTGAAAAAGTGCAATGAAGAGACGGATGGCTCGGATTATGAAAAAGCCTTATGGCTTCATGACTGGCTCCTGCAGCAGCTTGATTACGATCATTCCCTGAAATGGTCCTCGGCAGAGAGTGCATTGACGCGAAAACTGGGTACATGCCAGGCGTATGAAAGTGCTTACTCGAAGCTGCTCACGGCAGCAGGCATAACAAATGCCGAGACAAGAGATACCTATGATGGACATACCTGGAATGCCATGAAACTGGACGGCAAATGGTATCAGGTGGATTGTACCTGGGATGATACAAAGGATAATTATTATGATTTTGATTCCACACATTTGTATTTCGGACTGACGGATGAGCTCATGGCTCTGGCACACAATGGTCACAACCAGATATACACAGCAAGCGATTATGGTACTCGTTCTACAAGCCTGGCGGATAACTTTTTTGTACGAAACGGAGATGCGGCAAGGTGGGCTCAGGCTTACGCTGACAGGATTCAGGAGAATCTCAATGCGGGCAAAGCAGAATTTGAGATCAGCGCTGACAATGCTTCCTATCCTCCAAGTATTTCGGGAATTCAGAATGGAATCATTGCGTATGCGTTAGATCAGATGACGTGGAAGTCAGAAAATAAAAGAGTAACTCTCCAAGTGAACGGTGAAGCGGCTAAGTTTACTTTTTCGGCAAAGTATACAGATATAGAACAGCGGGTGAAGATATCATTTGATCCAAATGGAGGAAGTGTAGGTACAGGAAGCAAGTCTGTCATTTGTGGAAAGTCCTACGGAGCATTGCCGACACCTGCGAGAAATGGATATACATTTGCGGGCTGGTATACGGCAAAGAGCGGTGGCAGCAGGGTAGACAGCAAGACGGCTGTGACGGTCACAAAGGATCAGACATTATACGCCAGGTGGAATCCGGTGAGATACAAAATCCAGTACAAGCTGGGAAATGGCACGAATAGCCGTTCAAATCCGGCGAACTACACGGTTACATCCAAGACGATAGTCTTAAAGAACCCGGTCAGAAAGGGCTATACATTTAAAGGCTGGTACAGCGATCCTAAGTTCAAGACGAGAGTTACGAAGATTGCTTCTGGCAGTGTCGGCAACAGGACTCTCTATGCAAGATGGCAGGTGAACAAATACACCGTCCAGTTTGTGAAGAATGGCGGAACCGGCAGACAGATGAAAAAAATGACCATGGCATACGGCAAGACCTACACCTTGAAAGCAAACACATACTCCCGCAAGGGCTATCGGTTTGCAGGCTGGGCAACGTCACCGAAGGGCAAAGTCGTTTATAAGAACCGACAGAAAGTAAAGAATCTGGCAAGCTCGGATAAGGCGGTTAAGAAGCTTTATGCCAGGTGGGTACGGAAATAAAGAATAAAGAGTCAGGTGCAGATAAGATTGTGTTTATTTGTACCTGACTCTTATATTTTATTATTTGGGTAAATTCTTACTACACTGTTTCAGTGCCAGACCGATCAGCCGGTCGGTTTGATCGGCCATGAATAATGGAATTTTTCTTTAGAAAGTTCAATTCGGTGAATATTTATGTCAATTATGCCAAAAATATTCAATGAAAGATTGATTTTACAAGCTTTGCAACATATAATCGTATTGAACGAAAGTGTCAATTATGCCAAAAATATTCAATGAGGAGTTTGCTATGAATATCAATCGAGATAAGTATTTAAATGATTTAATAAATAGAATGCATAATGGCTTGATTAAGGTGGTGACAGGAATCAGAAGATGCGGGAAATCTTATCTGATTTTTACTATCTTTAAAAATTATCTGCTGGAGCAGGGGGTTGATGAAAAGCATATAATTTCTATTGAGTTAGATCAGAGAAAAGATAAAAAGTATCGTAATCCAGACACTATTTTAGATTTTATAGAATCACGCATCGTAGATGACGAACAGTATTATGTTTTATTAGATGAAGTTCAGTTATTGGAAGAATTTGAAGAAGTTCTTAATTCACTGTTGCATATTAAGAATGTCGATGTTTATGTAACCGGAAGTAATTCAAGATTTCTTTCAAAAGATGTTATTACAGAATTTAGAGGCAGAGGAGACGAAATTCATATTTATCCGCTGACATTCAAAGAATTTATGCAGGTATATGAAGGAGATGTATATCATGGCTGGGCAGAGTATGTAATTTATGGAGGTTTACCGCTGACTGTAACGATGAAGACAGAGGAACAAAAAATCAATTATTTGACCAGATTGTTTGAAGAAACATATTTGATAGATATTATTGAGAGACATCACATTGACAAAACGCAGGAGTTAGAGGATTTAGTGAATATTCTTGCTTCGGCAATTGGTTCGCTTACAAATGTACCTAAGATAGAGGCAACATTTAAAAGTGTGGTGCAGTCAAATATAAGTAGCAATACAATCAGACAATATATTGAGTATTTGGAGGATGCTTTTATTATTAACAAGGCAAATCGTTACAATGTAAAGGGAAGAAAGTATATTGGAACTCCATTAAAATATTATTTCGAAGATGTTGGACTTCGCAATGCTAGATTAGGTTTTAGACAAATTGAAGAGACACATATCATGGAGAATATTGTCTACAATGAACTTTGTAGCAGAGGTTATTCTGTGGATGTAGGAGTTGTTGAAAAAAGATGTGTAAACCAGGAAGGGAAAATGGAAAGAAGCTATCTGGAGATTGATTTCATAGCAAATCTTGGAAGCAAGCGATATTATATTCAGTCAGCATTTAGCATGCCGACGGAAGAGAAGAGATTGCAGGAAAAAGCATCGTTAGTAAATGTAAATGATTCTTTTAAGAAAATTATTATTGTTAAAGATGTTGTGAACGTGACAAGGGATGAAGATGGTATTACGACGATGAGTATTTATGATTTCCTGTTGAAGGATAATAGCTTGGAGTTGTAATAATGTAATGTCAGGAAATGAAAGGAAAATTGAGATTATGATAAAAGTTTTATTCATCTGCTACGGTAACATCTGTCGATCCCCCATATCCGAGTTCGTCCTCAAGGACATGGTTGAAAAACTTGGCATATCAGATAAATTCGAGATAGCCTCAGCGGCAACCAGCACCGAGGAGATCTGGGGTGGAAGAGGCAATCCGGTGTACCCACCGGCTCAGGAAGTTCTGAGAAAGCATGGCATAGGAAAGACGGCGTATACAGATTTCAGCGGCAAGCGGGCAAGGCAGGTCACAAAGCGGGATTATGAATATTATGACTATATTCTCTGTGCAGATACGTCAAACATCAGGGACACGATGAGGATTACAGGCCCTGATAC
>CAVCCL010000097.1:0-2750 GCA_963600665.1 Bifidobacterium catenulatum
TACTTCGAGTGTATCCACGAGATGAAGCTTATCGTAGACCTTATCTACCAGTCAGGTTTCGCTGGAATGAGATATTCAATCTCTAACACAGCAGAGTACGGTGATTATATAACAGGTCCTAAGATCGTTACAGCAGAGACAAAGAAGGCTATGAAGCAGATCCTTAAGGACATCCAGGATGGTACATTTGCTAAGGAGTTCCTCCTTGACATGTCACCAGCAGGACGTCAGGTTCACTTCAAGGCTATGAGAAAGCTTGCTTCAGAGCATCCATCAGAGAAGGTTGGAGAGCAGATCAGAGCACTTTATAGCTGGAACAACGAGTCAGACAAGCTTATCAACAACTAATTCTGACCATATATAAACGTATATATTTACCCGGTAATTACTGCGTGCAGTGGTTACCGGGTATTTTTTATGAGAGCATCATCTGCGATGAATACAGATGGCCGTCATGATATCTGATCAGCAACACCTCATTTTACTTTGGATGAATTTTGTGATAGTATATATAAAGTATTGCGTTAGATTTGGAGGCGTATAGATATGGGTAAACAGCTTACGAAAAAAGACATCGAAAAGATGGAGCAGGAGATCGAATATAGAAAATGTGTAGTCAGAAAAGAGAAGCTTGAGGCCGTAAAGGAGGCCAGAGCTCAGGGGGATCTCAGTGAGAATTTCGAATATTATGCAGCAAAAAAAGACAAGAATGCCAATGAGAGAAGGATCAGATATCTGGACAGACTTGTCAGGACCGCAGATATAATAGATGATACCTCGGCAGACGATGAGGTTGGAATTGATAACACGGTAACCGTTTATTTTGAGGATGACGACGAGGAGGAAACATACAGAGTTGTCACAAGCGTTCGTGCTGATGTGCTTGACGGAAGGGTGAGCAACGTATCACCTATAGGCAGGGCGATCATGGGACACAAGGTTGGCGACAGAGTTCAGGTCGTTCCAGAGAAGGGAGAACCGTATTATCTGGTCATAAGAAAGATTGAAAACACACAGGATGATGGATCGTTTGAGATTAACTAGGTGGATCATATGAATTGTTTGGAAGCACAGTCAAAGATAATGGCATTCATTGAGAATAAACTCCCTGACGATGAACTCAGAGAGTTTATTAAGCATGTCAGATCATGTAAAAACTGCTACGAAGAGCTGGATATCTATTACACACTTATAGTTGGTATGAAACAACTGGACGAGTCTGATAATATATCTACAGACTTTAAGAATGCCCTGGATAAGCATCTTGAGGAAGAGATGAACAGACTTACCACGGTAAAGAGAATAGCAAATTCCACGATACTGGTCGGAATTGCAGCCGTTGTTGCCGGACTTATATGGCTGTACAGCGGTGCTCTTGACAAGGTCTACAACTATGAACAGAATTCCAAACTCAGTGAACAGCCTGAATACTATTATGCTGAATTCTTTGGCTCAAGACTTTTGGACGATTCCCGCTATGATCTCAGTGATATCGACAGATATTACGAAGAACAAAACAAAGTCAGGGATGAAAGTACGGAATTTATGCAGAATATCAAAAAATATAATGCAAATCATAAGGGTATCGAATAGTCAGAATACTCTATGGCGAGCGGTAAATAAGAGGAGGTTTTCATGCCAGATACAGGTAAAAAGATATTGATAATAGATGGACACAGCATACTTAACAGAGCTTTTTACGGGCTTCCGGATCTCACCAACTATGAGGGACTTCACACGAATGCTGTCCTCGGTTTTCTTAATATTATATTCAAGATAATCGACGAAGAGAATCCGACAAATGTATGCGTGGCATTTGACGTTAAACAACCTACATTCAGACATCTTATGTACAAAGAGTATAAGGGCACAAGAAAGCCTATGCCGGATGAACTGCGGGAGCAGGTACCACTCATAAAAGAAGTCCTGACGGCGATGAACGTCACCATAGTTGAGAAGGGCGGTTATGAGGCTGATGACATTATAGGAACATTGTCAAGAGTTGCAGATTCTGCCGGATACAAAGTCGTGATAGTATCGGGTGACAGGGATCTTCTGCAGCTTGCAACAGACAATATCCTCGTCCGTATTCCGAAGACAAAAGCAGGTGGAACCACGATAGAGAACTATTACGCAGACGATGTGAAGGATCTCTACGGAGTTACACCAGTCCAGTTTATAGATATGAAGGGACTTATGGGAGATACATCAGATAACATTCCGGGTGTTCCCGGAATAGGCGAGAAGACCGCCTCCAAGATCATTCAGCAGTGGGGATCTGTGGCCGGAGCTCTTGAACATATAGACGAGATCAAGCCTCCTAAAGCCCAGAAAAATCTTGCGGAGTTCTCAGAGCAGGCAATAATGTCCAGGGAGCTTGCAGCGATCAAGCTTGACTGTGAACTGGATTTCAAGCTTGAGGATACCACATATGAGAACGCGTTTAATGACAGTTCATACAACATTTTCAAAAGGCTGGAATTCAAGAGCCTATTAAAGAAGTTTGACAACCAGCAGACCGTAAGTGAACTGAAACCGGATATAACAGTGGTAAATTCTGCAGCCGATTTTTCTAATATCGAGGATGCTGCAAAGAAATCAGGAGCTGTCGGTGTATACGTTGCCCACAGTGATGACATGATGCTCGGCATAGCCGTCGCCAGTGATTCAAAGAATGTGTACGTGATAAACTGTTCATCGGGTATAGATCCTGATGAGGCAGTCAAATTCATATACGATCTGAAGAATGC
>CAVCCL010000098.1:0-2333 GCA_963600665.1 Bifidobacterium catenulatum
CTGTTTACTCCATTCAGTCCGATACCGACCTTTATTACACTGCTGTCTCTATCATCATAATCAGACGTGAACGTGAACAGGTCTTTATATCCAAAGGCTCTGGAGGTTTTAAAGAGGTCGGCTCTTATATTGTCACTCAGGTAGTCATACAGACTCTGCATATCATGTGACATACTTTCACAGGCGGTTTTATCGAACGCAAAATCATATCTAACCATATCTACACTATATGTCATTTCCAGTTTTTCAAAGATTGTCTTTTCATAAATTAAACCGTATCGCATACAGTTCACTACTCCTCTCTTTTTCCATTTGGAAACGAAATCCCACTATTAGTCATAGGGGATTTCACGTCAAGTCCTTTTACTTTACAATATGTCTTGCAAGGCTTATCAAGTTGTTAACCAGCCGTAAGAGCTGATTGAGTATTGAGAGTATATATTTCATGTAATACCTCCACGTGTAGTCCACAGCACTCTACCTGTCAAGGCACGGCGCAGAGGCCTTTAGGCCTTGACAGGCAGAGCACTGAGGACATATCTATAGTTACCAGGGTGATGGCATCACCCTGCTGACAGCACTGATTTAATTATGTTAAACGCACTGGATGCATGGCAGCCGTGCGCGGCGGCTTAAGCCGCACGCTGCACTACCTCTTTCTTTTCCTGTAGCGTTTTTTGATTCCAGTCGCAAAGTCAATGTTAGGTTCAATGACTCCCTGTGCTGAGAGTATCTCCGCATCTGTCAGCATGTCCTTCTTTTTTAAATCATCCACTATGGCGCTTGTATCATATGCCGAGTAGTCTTTGTCAAACACGAACTTGTATTTTTTCGAGAGTGGCTTCAGCATGTCGATATTATCGCAGTTCTCAAAGCTCACAGCGTCATACTCTCTTATAGCCAGTATTCGCCATATCTTATTGACACAGTACAATGACCCTGTAATCTGTCTAAGGAGCGCATCAACGAACTTAAAACGCTGTGCAGTACATATAATGCCTATTTTGTTTTTACGCACCTGCAAGAGCCTTTTGAGCAGTTCCGTGCTGATATTGTCCTTGTAGTTTCGAGAGTTCCATATTGCGCCAACCTCGTCAAATACAAAGATAGTAACGTCCTGTTCTTCCTGTTCAACATTCTTCAACTGCTCAGCGGAAATGAATGGTGTATATGGTACGTCCAGAAGTTCCACGTTTGAGATCAAGTGAATGTGCTGGGTGACAAATTCCTTTTTATCCTCTGACCAGACAGGAAGTCCGTCATACTTGTTGAATATACGGCGGGCAACCATGGTCATATCAAGAGTTTTACCAGAGCCAAAGACTTTATTTCTATGAGCAGTTATCATAAATATTCTGCCATAGTCCTTGCACTCGTTATATTTCTTGTACTTGAAGTATTTATAAATGTCCACCACTGCATTGGTTATTATGTGGTAGAAGTGCCTTATAAAGAATGGGATAAAGGGCATGTACACACAGACTACTATTATTAGACTGACTGTAAGTACAAACTTAATCATAAGCGCAACCCCCTAAAGCATCCGAGAACGACAGCTATAAAAAGTAAAATGATCATCCAACAGAATATTTTGGCAGCCATCATATACAAGTCGCCGTTCGAGTATATCTCCAATATCATCTCATCCATAAATCATACCTCCTAGTATTTTGTAAAGTCTGTAAGTATTCTTGACACTGTTCGGATAATGTTCCACATGATCCACACCATTAGCTCTATCGCTATAAGCACAAGAACCTTATACACATCTGTTATATCTCTGGTTACATTCTGAAAGCCGGCATCTCCTGGAGTAGCAACCTGGATTACACTAATCGTAGAAGCTTGAGCGGTTATTCCCAAGTGCCAGATATTCCACAGGCTGAATGCTATCAACAACAAGCTACCAGTCAAAATCATTACTTTGTACTTTGTCTTCAAGATACTCCTCCTCCTTGTTTTTATATTCATTAAAAGTTGTTTCATCACGTTTAAATTCGTTGAACTCTCTATACTCCTTGATGAGCTGAAGCGAACCAAACATAAAAGCTATAAAAAAGACTAAAGTCATTGATACCCTCCTTCTCACAAGTCACCATCTTCTATGTAGTCGTAGAGTCCTTCGCACGAAAGGCTTGCCAGACACTGAAGCATGCCATCTTCATCCAGCGTACGATACACACCATTACAACAGCTCTTATCTTCGATACATGTATCACAATTCTCATTACACATACTATTTACCTCCATCAATAACAAAGATATAAGCATATACAAACAACCAGCAACTGAATACCCACGAAAATTAATATAACGTCAAAATTATCCATATT
>CAVCCL010000099.1:0-682 GCA_963600665.1 Bifidobacterium catenulatum
AATAAATGTGGGTTATCTCAAGCGTTTCCCCGTTTTCACTCTTTTTTTTTGAGCAAAAATAGAAAAAACGAAAGGAATACGATTATGAAAGCTTTTTTGATACTTGAAGACGGACACGTGTTTGAAGGTAAAAGTATTGGCTCTACTGACGAGATAATCAGTGAGATAGTATTCAATACTTCGATGACCGGCTATCTGGAAATTCTTACAGATCCATCATATGCAGGGCAGTCAGTATGTATGACATATCCGCTTATAGGCAACTACGGTGTATGCAGAGAGGATATGGAGGCTGGCAGACCTTGGCAGTCAGGATTCATTGTTAGAGAGCTCTGCAAGACTCCTAGTAATTTCAGAAGCGAGATGACCATAAACGAATTTCTTGTTGAGAATAATATAACTGGTATAGAAGGAATAGATACCAGAACACTTACCAAGATCCTCAGAAAAGATGGTACCATGAGAGGTATGATCACAACTGATGAGAATTATGATTTTGATGAGTGCATGAAGCGTATTAAGGCATGGAAGATGGGACATGTTGTTCTCGATGTTACATGTAAGGAGAAAATGTTCTATCCTGGTGACGGATTCAAGGTTGCAGTCATCGATCTCGGTGTTAAAAAGAACATCGTCAAGTCCCTCCTTGCAAGAGGTTGTCAGGTTACTGTATATCCTGCAG
>CAVCCL010000099.1:692-2573 GCA_963600665.1 Bifidobacterium catenulatum
GGTAAAGAAGCTTTTCGATACAGATATTCCAATTTTTGCTATATGTCTTGGACATCAGCTCATGGCGCTTGCCAACGGCGGTGATACAGAGAAAATGAAGTACGGACACAGAGGTGCAAACCATCCTGTAAGAGATATGAAGACCGGAAAGGTATATATTTCAACGCAGAATCACGGATATATGGTCAAGGAAGACAGCCTCGACAGAAAGATCGCAGAGGTCAGCTTCGTCAATGTAAATGACGGAACAGTAGAGGGAGTTCACTATCTTGGAAAGAATGCACAGACGGTTCAGTTCCATCCGGAGGCATGTGCAGGCCCGCTGGATACAGATTCACTGTTTGATACATTTATGAATATGATGGAGGTGTCAAAATAATGCCAAAGAATCCTAATATAAAAAAGGTTGTAGTTATCGGATCAGGTCCTATAGTTATCGGTCAGGCTGCTGAGTTTGATTACGCCGGAACACAGGCATGCCGTTCACTGAAGGAAGAGGGATTGTGCGTTGTCCTCATCAACTCAAACCCTGCAACTATCATGACAGATAAGGACATAGCAGATAAGGTATATATTGAGCCTCTTACAGTTGATGTTGTAAAGGCTATCATTGAGAAGGAGAAGCCGGACAGCCTTCTGCCAACACTCGGTGGACAGGCAGCCCTCAACATAGCAATGGAGCTCGATGAGTCAGGTTTCCTCAGAGAGCATGACGTGCTTCTCATAGGAACATCTTCAACAACTATCAAGAAGGCTGAGGACAGACTTGAGTTCAAGAAGACTATGGAGAAGATCCATGAGCCTGTAGCACCTTCAGAGGTCGTTACAACAGTTCAGGGCGGTCTTAACTTTGTCAAGAAGATTGGATACCCTGTAGTTCTCCGTCCTGCATATACACTTGGAGGTTCAGGCGGTGGTATCGCTGAGAATGAGGAAGAGTTCAAGGAGATCCTCATGAACGGTCTGAGACTTTCACGTGTAGGACAGGTTCTTGTCGAGAGATGTATCGCAGGATGGAAGGAGATCGAGTACGAGGTTATGCGTGATGCAAATGGTACATGTATAACCGTATGTAACATGGAGAACCTTGATCCTGTAGGAGTACACACTGGAGACTCTATAGTTGTGGCTCCATCACAGACACTTGGCGACAAGGAGTACCAGATGCTCAGAAGCTCAGCGCTGAACATTATCTCAGAGCTCAACATCAAGGGTGGATGTAACGTTCAGTTCGCTCTGAATCCTAATTCATTTGAGTACTGTGTTATCGAGGTAAACCCAAGAGTTTCAAGATCATCAGCACTTGCGTCCAAGGCAACCGGATATCCTATTGCAAAGGTTTCTGCCAAGATCGCACTTGGATACAATCTGGATGAGATCAAGAACGCTATTACAAAGAAGACATATGCCAGCTTTGAGCCGGCACTTGACTATGTGGTTGTCAAGATCCCTAGACTTCCATTTGATAAATTCATCGCCGCTGACCATGATCTGACAACACAGATGAAGGCAACCGGTGAGGTTATGAGTATCTGTACAAACTTTGAGGGTGCACTTATGAAGGCTCTCCGTTCACTGGAGCAGCACGTAGACAGTCTCTGGTCAAGCAGATACAAGGATATGACGGACGAAGAGGTTATAAAGCTTCTCGGACATGTGGATGACAGACGTATCTACGTCATAGCTGAGGCTATCAGACGTGGAATCTCATACGACCAGATCTATGATATAACCAAGATAGACAGATGGTTCATAGATAAGATCCACAACCTTGTAAAGGCTGAGAGAAAGATAATCGAGTCCAAGGGAGATATATCCAAGGAACTCATGAAGGAGATCAAGAGAGTTGAGTTCCCAGACAAGGTTATCGCGAGACTCACA
>CAVCCL010000100.1:0-5305 GCA_963600665.1 Bifidobacterium catenulatum
CAACATATAGTGGTCAGTCTTTTTTTCGACACAATTTTAATAATTATGACAACCATACACTTCTTTTAATTTTTCTACAATTCGACAAAAAAACAGACAAATTCACTAATTGTCTCCAATTAGGAATCTGTCTGTCACATATCTTATATCTTAATTATTTATCAGCAGTCTCCGCCGCCTTGTTGTTGCAGGTATAACCACACTCCTGATCTGAGCATACCAGCTTATTGCCCTTTACTATCATGTACTTTCCACATTCAGGACATTTCTCATTGCTTGGCATTGCCCATGACATGAAATCACACTCAGGTGCATTGATACATCCATAGTATCTTCTGCCCTTTCTCGTCGTCTTGATGACCACATCTCCGCCACACTTAGGACAGGTAACACCTATCTTCTCGTAGAACGGCTTTGTAAATCTGCACTCAGGAAATCCAGGGCACGCCAGGAATTTGCCGTGAGGGCCATACTTGATGACCATGTTGCGTCCGCACACGTCACACACTTCCTCTGACACCTCATCCTCTATCTTGATGGACTCAAGCTCAGCCTCAGCCTTCTTCACAGCCTCATCCAGATCAGGATAGAAATTGCGGACAACCACTTTCCAGTCCACGGTTCCCTCTCCTATCTTATCAAGAAGAGACTCCATGTTAGCCGTAAAATTCACATCTATGATAACCGGGAACGCCTGCTCCATACTCTGGTTAACTGCATCGCCCAGAGCTGTCACATACAACTTCTTCTGTTCCTTCGTTATATATCTTCTCGCAAGTATGGTCGATATGGTCGGAGCATAGGTACTTGGTCTTCCAATTCCAAGCTCCTCCAGAGTCTTGACAAGCAGTGCCTCTGTGTATCTTGCAGGTGGCTGTGTAAAATGCTGTTTCTCCTCAAGGCCGTCAAGCTCCAGCACATCGCCCTCAGCAAGATTGTTGATTCCCGCAACCGTCTCTCCTCTGTCATTGTCCAGATTGTATACAGCAAGGAATCCGTCAAATGCTATCTTTGATGCGGATGTCTGGAATGTCGCATCGCCGCAGCTTACCTTTACACTCTTGACAGAATATACCGCCCCCGCCATCTGGCTTGCAAGGAAACGATTGTATATGAGCTGATACAGTCTGAACTGATCCCTTGAGAGCTGTTCCTTTACCATGACCGGTGACAGAGTCACATCTGTAGGTCTGATAGCCTCATGAGCATCCTGTATCTTCTTGTCCGTCTTGGCACGTCCATTTGAATCGCCAATATATCTCTCACCGAAATTGTCTGTTATATATTTGTCAGCAGCAGCGACTGCTTCCTCTGATATTCTAGTGGAATCTGTTCTCAGGTATGTTATGAGACCTATCGTTCCACGACCCTTGATATCAACTCCCTCGTAGAGCTGCTGTGCGATCCTCATCGTCTTGGATGTCGCAAAATTGAGCTTCGATGAAGCCTCCTGCTGCAGCGTACTTGTTGTAAATGGCAGCGGTGCCTTCTTGTTTCTCTCACTCTCTTTTATGGACTTTACAACGTACTCTCCATCCTGAAGACCGCTGAGTATCTCATCGAGCGCCGCTCTGCCTGATATCTCTTCCTTATTCTTACCATCTCCGGTAAACTTGAATGTGATCGGCTTCTTGAGCTTGCCACCGGTCAGATTCGCATCCAGTGTCCAGTATTCCTGCGGAATGAAATCATTTATCTCCTTCTCCCTGTCACACACAAGCTTAAGTGCAACAGACTGTACACGTCCGGCAGAAAGACCTCTCTTGATCTTTGCCCAGAGAACCGGGCTGATCTTGTAACCAACAAGTCTGTCGAGCACTCGTCTCGCCTGCTGGGCATCCACAAGGTTCATGTCTATGTCCCTTGCCTGCTTTATAGAATTCTTTACCGCATTCTTTGTAATCTCATTGAACGTAATTCTCTTGTAATCCTTATCCTCCAGCTTAAGTGCTTTCATCAAATGATAGGATATAGCCTCTCCCTCACGGTCCGGGTCAGTTGCGAGATAGATCTTGTCGGCCTTCTTAACCGCTTTTCTCAGAGCGGCAAGGATATCACCTTTACCCCTTATAGTGATATATTTGGGCTCGAAATCATTATCGACGTCTATTCCCATCTGACTCTTTGGCAGATCTCTCACATGGCCATTCGAAGCAATCACCTCATAGTTTGATCCAAGGAACTTTTTTATTGTCTTAGCTTTAGCCGGAGACTCAACAATAACAAGATTTTTTGCCATAGCTATCTGTCCTTTCTGTAGGTTTCCTGTAATTCTTATCATCCCAGAGCATCTTCCGGCAGTGTTCATTTTCATGGTCAGGCTCTGACATAATAATTTCTTACCAACTGTTTTATCAATCTTTTCTGTTCTAATTCATACAATATCTGAGTCACCTCAGACACTGAAATCCCAGTCTCAAAGCATATATCATCTATATGCCTTGATTCCAAACGTACACAACTATACACTTTTTTCTCTGCAGGCGCAAGTAAATTTTTGTTAAATGCCTTTGATTCAGCTCGGTTTATGCCCATTTCATCGAGTATATCCTCCACCTGTGTGACACACACCGCC
Organism: Bifidobacterium catenulatum; assembly: GCA_963600665.1. GTDB lineage: Bacteria > Bacillota > Clostridia > Lachnospirales > Lachnospiraceae > Coprococcus. The sequence goes on from CAVCCL010000100.1 coordinate 2,576, forward strand.
CCCATTCTGATAAGTCCGTTACAGCCTCTGCTGCCCGAATCCGTGATCCTCCCGGGAACAGCATACACTTCCCGCCCCTGCTCCAGCGCCTGGTCCGCAGTGATCAGAGAACCGCTTTTTTCCCTCGCCTCAACGACGAGCACACCGGACGAAAGACCGCTGATTATCCTGTTCCTGTACGGGAATCTGAAAGCATCCGGTCTTATGTCAAGCCCACATTCCGACAGCACTACTCCGCCGCCATTTCTTATGTCGTGATATATATCATAGTTCTCCCTCGGATACGGAACATTTATACCACTTCCGAGCACGGCCACAGTCTTTCCTCCGGCCTTCATGGCAGCTCTGTGCGCAGCACCATCTATTCCCAATGCCATTCCACTGACTATAGTAACCCCTGATGCTGCAAGCTCCCCCGACAGCCTGTCGGCAGCTTCCCTTCCGTACACAGAGGCCTTTCTTGCCCCTACCACCGCAACCGCAGGGTCCAGATCTGCCAGCACATCCACATCCCCTGCCGCAAACAGAAGCATTGGTGGATCCGGTATATCATACAGCTTCCCGGGATACAGCTTATGCCCCGGATAAATATATGTAATGTCATTTCTTCGAAGCTCCTCTGCATATGCCACAACTTTCCCGGCATCCCTGTGTTCAAGGAATCCGTCAGCCTGAGCCTGTGTGAGTTCATCCCGGAGCTGTTCCTCCGGAGTGTTCCACAGTCCTCTTATACCTCCGTATTTCATGGCAACGTTCATCTTCACAGTGTGAGTCATCCTGCTTATCATCCCAAACCAGAGATAAAGTAATTCCTCCGTCATGTCACACACCTCCCTGAATGTCCGCATTTCTGAAGAACACCGCTTCCCTCAGGTGTTTTATCCCGACCTCAGGATCTCCATCGAGATCCGCAATAGTCCTGGCTATCTTGAGTACCCTGTATGCTCCTCTCGCAGTCATATCCATATCGGCAAAACAGTCCTCCATGAACTTCTTTGCCTCACCGTCAAGTATCACATATTTTCCGCATAATGCCGAATCCATCTGGGAATTGAACCGTATATTTTCACCGCTGAACCTTTCACTCTGTATCCTCTGGGCTCTCAGCACACTCTCCCTCATTTCTGCTGAATTCTTCCCTGTCCGCTCACCAAATAACTGTCTGCAGTCCACCTTCCTCACATCCACATTTATATCTATCCTGTCGAGCAGAGGCTTACTTATCCTGGCATTGTAATTCCTGATCTGCCTGACCGTGCATGTACATCTGTTCATATCCGGGTACTGTCCGCATGGGCATGGATTTCTCGCCGCAACCAGCATGAAGTCCGCAGGAAATCTGTATATTCCACCAAGCCTTGATATACTGACCTCACCGTCCTCAAGGGGCTGTCTCATGACCTCGAGCACGTTCCGGTTAAACTCCGGCAGCTCATCGAGAAACAGCACTCCACCGTGTGCAAGACTTATCTCTCCTGGTCTCGGATTATGCCCGCCGCCGGACAGGGCATGCAGGGATATCGTATGATGAGGTGCCCGGAATGGACGGCGGTTTATTATATGACAGGATTCATCCAGAAGCCCCGCCACACTGTACACCTTCGTTATCTCTATACTCTCCTCAAGGCTGAGTCTCGGAAGTATCGTCGGGATACGTCTGGCTATCATGGATTTGCCTGCCCCGGCGGGGCCTGTCATGAGTATGTTGTGCATTCCCGCAGCGGCTATCTCCACTCCACGTTTAAGGGATTCATGCCCCATTACCTCAGAGAAATCCACTTCAGCTTCATCCCCTGACGTATCCAGCATGGCTTCTACATCAACATATTCAGGCTCTATGGTCTGTATACCACTCAAGTGATCGACCAGCTCTCCTATACTTGTGACCGGTATAACAGTCATCCCACGTATAATGGCGGCCTCCCTGGAATTCCCCGCCGGCACTATACAGCTCCTCACACCTTCACTGTACGCAGAGTGAACTATGGACAGCACACCGCTCACCGGATTCACATGTCCGTCAAGCCCCAGCTCTCCCAGGATAAGTATGTTCTTTATATTGTCTGTTGGAATAACGCCCATGGACGCCAGCATACCCGCTGCGATGGGCAGATCGAAGGCAGTGCCTTCCTTTCTGATATCCGCCGGAAAGAGATTGATCGTTATTCTCTTCGGAGGAATGTTGAAACCGGAATTGCGCAGCGCAGTCCGGACCCGTTCTCCTGCTTCCTTCACGCAGGAGGACAGGTATCCGACCATATTCATGACGGGAAGCCCATCGTGTATATCCGTCTCCACTGATATGAGCGTCCCGTCGATTCCCTGTACAAGTCCACTTAATACTTTACTATACATAAGCAAGTGCTCCTTCCCGCTCTGCCGAGCAGCCTCTCCATCGGAGCACATATTACACTAAAAAGGATATTACATAATCAAACACAAGTCAAACTCCATTTTGTATACCTGTTTGGAATATCATATCCTTGACTTTTTTCTTTTTCTGCTGCCCTTAACCAGCTTCACCGAAGCCACCTTAAGCAGCACAAATGATGCTGCGAGATTCACACACACTGAGATCACGGCCATGTGATCTATCACAAAACTCGTGTATTTACCGTATCCCGTCATGGTTTCCACCACAGATTCATCCTCGAGCAATCTGATGAAATTTTCTGCTATCCAAATGGCTGGATTGACTGCATAGCACACTGCCTTTCCCATCATATAAGC
>CAVCCL010000101.1:0-8389 GCA_963600665.1 Bifidobacterium catenulatum
TCCTTTTTTTGCAAAAAATTAGCTAATAAGCCTGCATATTAGCTTGAAATAAACTAAAATAAATGTATAATTAACCTTAATTGAAAGTAATAAAAAGTAAAAATGATTAATTTTTATTAATCATTAGATTAAGGAGTGGTGACATGAGAGCGGAGAGCAAAGTGAAAAAAGGTAAAGGTAAGGTGGGAACGATCGTATTGTTCCTGGCTTTGCCGGTATTGCTTCTTATCGTATTCACATATATACCATTTGTGGATATGTTTAAGAACAGTTTGACGGACTGGGATGGAATAAGCGAGACATCCAATTTTGTTGGTCTAAAGAATTATATAAGATTATTCACAGATCCCCAGTATCTGTCCGTGTTCAAGAATACGTTCTATTATCTTATCGGTGCTGTTCTTCAGATCGCATTTGCATTATTCCTTGCGTATGTAGTCAGTGCGAAGTACCGCGGAGCAGATTTTTACAAGGGAGTGATATTCTTCCCTGCACTGCTCAACGGAGTTGCGGTGAGTATGATATTCTTATTCTTCTACAGAGAAGGCGGCCCGCTCGATGACATTCTGATAGCACTGGGACATAACGCGGACACTCTGCCTCACTGGATAGGAGATTCGCATATGGTCAACCTGTCGCTTGTATTTGCCATGCTGTGGAGATACATAGGACAGAACGTGATAGTGTTCAGCGGAGCGATACTTTCCACGGACAAGGTTGCCCTTGAGGAGGCGAAGCTGGACGGTGCAACGAACTGGCAGCGGTTCATATACATAGTGCTTCCGAGACTTAAGCCTACCATAGCGGTTGGTATGATCCTGGCAGTCAAGAATGCCATAAGTATATTTGAGATACCGTTCATAATAACCGGTGGCGAGAATGGTTCATCAACATTTGTCGTGCAGACCATAAAGACAGCATTTGACAGCAGAAAGGCCGGAATGGCGTCCGCCATGGGAATTGTCCTTCTGGTGATCATATTGGTAATTTCCATAATTCAGAACAAATATGGTGTCAGCGAGGAGGATGAGTAAGATGGCAGGATACAATACAAACTGGTTTGAGGTAATGCAGAAGAAGGCGCAGAGGAAGAAGCGCATAAAGAAATATTCCATGGTGACTGCCAGACAGGTCGTGTCGGTGCTTATGGTCCTGATCGTCATGATACCTATATGTGCAATACTGATAGCGTCATTTAAAAGCCATGATGCTTTTCAGAGTACAGGCTCGTTCCAGTTGTCGGGCAAGTTCACACTGGATAACTACAAAGAGGCCCTGGTTGATGGAAATCTCATAAGGGCATTTGTAAATACACTGATAATAAGCGGAATATCTATTCTTGCAACGATATTCATGGGATCCATGACAGCGTATGTTCTGTCCAGATTCAAATTCATAGGCTCAAGGCTGATAAGCGGAATGTTCCTGATCGCATCCTTCATGCCGAGTATCACAATGCAGATAAGCATATTTCATATAATAAAGAACATGAACATCTACAATACATTTCTTGCGGTGATACTGATATATGCGGGAACGGATGTCGTGTCAGTATACATCTTCTTACAGAGACTGAAGGAGATACCGAAGGCTGTTGATGAGGCGGCACTCATGGATGGAGCATCGTATTTTACGGTCTACCGCAAGATAATACTTCCACTGCTAAAGCCGGCCATCGTCATGGTGGTGATACTCAAGGGAATCGCATTCTACAATGATTTCTTTACCGCATATCTGTATCTGCCGTTTAGCAACCATGCGGTTATATCAACGGCTTTATACAGGTTCAACAGTAAATTTGGCGGACGCTGGGAGGTGCTTGCTGCGGGAATAGTTATAACGATGATCCCGACACTGGTCGCATTCATCTTATTCAGAAAGCAGATCTACAGTGGAATCGCAAAACAGGGAAGCAACAAATAAAAATGATACGCAGAGCGAAATAGAAAGGACAAGGGATATGAAAAAAGCAAGTAGGTTAACATGTGTGCTGCTGGCAGGAGCCATGGCAGTGTCGATGATCGGATGTGGAAAAAGCAGCGATGACAGCAAAGACGATGCTTCAAAGAGTGCGGGAGCAAATACGGAGTCCGCATACGTCGGAGCGAGCACGGCATTTGAGGGAGACATCACAGGAAAGATCACAGTGCTCACAAACAGAACGGATCTTGTGGACACAGATCTGAAGAGATATGCAGAGGTATTTGAGCAGAAGTATCCGGGAACAGAGGTTGAGTACCTTCCTATGGAGGATTACGAGAGTGATACATCCATATTGTTCACGGTTGGAGAGATCGGTGATCTGTGCCTGATACCGGCGTCCATCGCACCATCAGAGTTCAAGACTTATTTTGAGCCTCTTGGTACTGATGACAGTCTTGCAGACGACTACATGCAGGAGGCTCTCGTGGCTGACACATATGACGGTATCGTGTATGGACTCCCAAGTGGATGTAATGTGTCAGGTATTGCCTACAACAAGCGTGTGTTCCACGATGCAGGAATAGAGGAGCTTCCACAGACTGAGGAAGATTTCATAAAGGCGTTACAGCAGATCAAGGAGAATACTGACGCAATCCCATACTACACAAATTACCATGACACATGGGCACTCGGACAGTGGCAGGCATATGTGAGCGGAGTGTCAGGAGACAGCGATTATATCAACAATGAAATGTGCAATGAGAAGGATCCTTTCTCAGAGGGCAAGCCATCTTACAAAGTGTACAAGCTGCTGTACGATATAGTGGAGCAGGGACTTTGCGAGTCTGACCCTGCAACTTCAAACTGGGAGCAGAGCAAGGAAATGATAAATGAGGGCAAGATAGCATGTATGGCAGTCGGTTCATGGGCAGTTAGCCAGTTCAAGGCTGCCGGTTCAAATGCAAATGACATAGGCTACATGCCATTCCCTGTAACATCCGATGACGGCACTCTGTACCAGTCACTCTCTACAGACTATGCATATGCCATCCCTACATCTGCAAAGAACAAGCCTACAGCAAGGGCGTTTATGGACTTCCTCATCAACGAGTCAGACTACGCAGATACACAGGGAATGATCTCCATAGTCAGAGATTCAGCATATCCTGATTTCCTGAAGGACTTTGAGAGCATTGACCTCATTGCAAACAATGCTGCAAGCGTCGACAACAAGGGAAAATGGACTAATGTAAATAAAGCTTCTGAGCTCGATCTTGACAAGGGTTCACAGTATCAGGTCGACCTGATCGACACAGCACTTGGACAGTCACACCGCGGACATAAGTCACTGAACGATGTCATGGGTGAGTGGAATAAGAAGTGGGCTGATGGAATATACGAAGCTGAGACTGCAGGCGGAAAGTAAGTGATCTGCCTAGCGATAGATACGGAATATCCGTTTGATATAATGTTCAGAGAAAAAGCACCTCACCGGGGTGCTTTTTCTCTTGCAAAAAAATAAAACCGCTCAGGGCGGCGTAAATACGGACAAAAAAATAAAAGCTACTAACGGGAGTCGGACCCGTGACCTCAACATTACCAATGTTGCGCTCTACCACCTGAGCTATAGTAGCTTGCTTTTCAAAAGCAATAATAACTATAACAAAATGAACGTCAAAAATCAAGTAAAATATTTACATTTGTGCGAAAAATAATGACAAATCAAAAGATAATTGTGGTACAAGCAGTAAAAGTATGGTAAACTAACTATAATCGTGTGCAAATTCGGTTGCAGACATTTAGAATTATCAAAAAAGCGGGAGGCAGTTTGGAAATGGCTGAAGAGATGACAGGTAAGAATTTCATTGAACAGATAATTGAGAAAGATATCGCAGAGGGTAAGGTGCCGAAGATCGTTACCAGATTCCCACCAGAGCCAAATGGATATTTACATATAGGACATGCCAAGTCAATACTTTTGAATTACGGACTGGCACAGCAGTATGGCGGACAGTTTAATCTCAGATTTGACGATACCAATCCTACAAAGGAGAAGACAGAGTTCGTAGAGTCAATACTTGCAGATGTCAAGTGGCTGGGAGCAGACTTCGGAGACAGAGTGTTCTTTGCATCGAATTACTTTGACCAGATGTACGAGGCTGCCATAAAGCTCATCAAGAAGGGCAAGGCATATGTGTGTGACCTCACAGCAGATGAGATCAGAGAGTACAGAGGAACTCTCACTGAGCCGGGCAAGAACAGCCCATACAGAGACAGAAGCATAGAGGAGAATCTTGATCTGTTCGAGAGAATGAAGAACGGAGAGTTCCCTGACGGAAGCAAGGTGCTACGTGCGAAGATAGATATGGCAAGCCCTAACATCAACATGAGAGATCCTATTATCTACAGAATAGCAAGAATGAACCACCACAACACAGGTGACAAGTGGTGCATCTACCCTATGTATGATTTTGCACATCCTATCGAGGATGCCATCGAGGGTGTTACACATTCCATATGTACACTTGAGTTCGAGGATCACAGACCTCTGTATGACTGGGTGGTTATGGAGCTCGGTTACAAGGATTCACCTGAGGGCACACCAAAGCAGATAGAGTTCGCAAAGCTTTACCTGACAAATGTCATAACAGGTAAGAGATACATCAAGAAGCTTGTCGAGGATGGAATAGTAGACGGATGGGATGATCCACGTCTTGTAAGTATTGCAGCCCTCAGAAGAAGAGGATTTACACCATCAGCGATCAAGAAGTTTATGGAGCTGGTCGGAATATCCAAGAGCCAGTCGTCTGTTGATTACGCTATGCTTGAGTATTGCGTGAGAGACGACCTGAAGCTCACAGCCAAGAGATATATGGCAGTAGTTGATCCTGTAAAGCTTGTCATCGACAACTATCCTGAGGATCAGGTTGAGTACCTCGATGTTGAGAACAATCAGGAGAACGAGGAGCTCGGAAGCAGAAAGGTTGCATTCAGCAAGTATCTGTATATAGAGAGAGAGGACTTCATGGAGGAGCCTCCTAAGAAGTATTTCAGACTGTTCCCTGGCAACGAGGTTCGTCTTAAGAATGCATATTTCGTAAAGTGCGTTGGATTTGAGAAGGACGAGGACGGCAATGTCACAACAGTACATTGTACATATGACCCAGAGACAAGAAGCGGTTCAGGCTTTGAGGGACGTAAGGTCAAGGGAACCATTCACTGGGTATCAGCAGAGAGCGCAATAGATGCAGAGGTTCGTCTGTATGAGAATATCATCGATGAGGAGAAGGGGAAGCTCAACGACGATGGTACATTGAACCTCAATCCAAACTCACTTGTGATCAAGCAGGGATGTAAGCTTGAGAAGGCATTTGAGGAGGCTCAGCCGGGAGAGGCATTCCAGTTCCTGAGAAATGGTTTCTTCTGTGTTGACTCAAAGGATTCTACAGCGGAGCATCCTGTATACAACAGGATCGTGTCACTCAAGAGTTCTTACAAGCCGGGCAAGTAATTACCGGGGATGCGTTTATAATTTATGATGTGGGGATTGGCGCTTATCCTGTGGGGGGATATGCGTACATCAAAATAGGTGATTGGAAACAAAAATATGAAAGATGACAGTAAGAAGGTATACATACTTTTGTCAAAGACAAAAACAGTTCCTTCAAATCTCATAAAGCTTATGACCAGAGAGCCGTATTGTCACACATCTCTGGCGCTGGACATAAGTCTTGATGAGATGTACAGTTTTGCAAGGAAAGGTGTATACAATCCATTTAACAGTGGATTTATCAGTGAGAACATAGAAAAGGGAATATTTGGAAAGCACAAGGGAACCAGATGCGCTGTGTATGAGCTGAAGGTCACGAGGAAGCAGTATGACAGGATACAGCAGGAGCTCGCCAGATTCAAGAAGCATCCGGACAGATATGGATATAACTTCATGGGTGTATTCAGCGTATTTTTCCATCTTGCGTATGAGAGGGAATACAATTTCTTCTGTTCACAGTTCGTGGCATCGGTGTTGAAAAATGCCGGTGTGGATATATTCCACAAGAAACCGGGACTTGTCAAGCCGGGGGATTTCAGAAGGTGCCCTGAGCTCAGACCGATATTTACCGGGCTTCTCACAGAATACAGAGCATATCTCCATGAGAGAATGAAACAGGCTCATGGCATAGAGAACACAGGCAGCAGGCCTGGCATGATGAAGCCGGCGCTTCCGGATGGTCTCATTGCATGGAGAGTCAGTTAAAAAAAGCCGCTTTACAGATCTGTAAAGCGGCTTTTTTATTGTCATGTGTTTATTATTCCACAAATGTGTGACCGATCTTGATGATCCCCCTCGGGAGGGCGTCCTTGGAATTCTTCCATGGCTCGTTCTTGTATCTGTAGTCAAATTTGTCTATGAACCAGCTCAGGTCACCATTGACACGTTCCATATTGTCGAAGTATACCTTGTTGAGGATTTCGATGAACTGCGTATACTGTTCCTTGCTCAGTTTGTTCTGGCCTGTCTTGTACAGTATTCCGTAGTGGTATGTACAGAAGCCCTTGCTCGCGGCAAATTTGTCCCTGAATTCGGAATCCCTTTTCCACATGTGGAAGATAGTGTCTACATAGCGGACGAACATGTCATCCATGCGCCCGCAAATGAAGCAGCTTTTTTCCATGTTCTCAATGTAATCGACAACGGGTGCATTTGGCGTGTTCTTGCCGAACAGACCGGCTTTGGCGGCCGGACCCTTTGCAGCCAGCGCCTTCATATCTTTTATAGTCTTATTCATATGGGTGTTCATCATGAGTGCCAGACCCAGACGGTTCTTCTCCTGGTAGAGCATTCTCAGATGATGACTGCAAAAACCAAGCTTGTCAGTCATGGCACGGTTGTCGTCCTCCATGTAGCTTGGCCCCATCGTATATTCAATTGCATTTCGTTCAAGATCCTTCTGCATCTGGCACATAGGGCATTCGCAGCCGCTGTCAAATGCATCGTTTACCGGTATTGTGTATATCTGTTCAGCCATAAATCCTCCTGTTTGTAATGTTGTCATGATGTCAGTTATTGCCATGAAGCGCATGTGACATTGAAAATAGTATACAGGTATTATACAATAGCCTGGAGTAATTTATAAGATAAAAAGCACAATTATACAAATATGAAATGGCAGGTGTACGGAAGATGAACGTAAGTTGTGATGGCAATATAGTTACGGTAGACGGAGTGAAGGATTTCAGGCTTTCTCAGATACTTGAGTGTGGTCAGTGTTTTCATTTTGACAAGCTTGATGATGAAGTGTATGAGGTCATAGCATTTGGCAGAGCGGTGAAGATGGAGCAGACAGGCGGCGTGCTCAGGATATATGGTTCATCCATGGAGGACTATGAGGAAATATGGCGCTCTTATCTGGATATGGACAATGATTACGGTCTCATCAAGGAGAGTGTCATAAAGGCGGACAGCGCACTTCAGACGGCTGTGAATGAGAAGGATGGAATACGTATACTCAATCAGGACTTCTTTGAGACGCTTATATCATTTATCATATCCCAGAATAAGAATATCCCTCAGATAAAACAGTGTGTGAAAAATATATCGCATAGATTTGGCGATGAGGTCATAGGATATAATGGCGAGGCATTTTACGTGTTCCCTGATGTAGACAGACTTCATGAGGTAACAGAGGATGAGCTCAGGGAGTGCAAGGTCGGATTCCGTGCTCCATACATAGTAAATGCGACTGAGGCGGTGTACTCGGGAAATGTCACAAAGGAGAAGCTTGACGCACTTGACATAGAACAGGCGAGGGAACTTCTCATGACGATCAAGGGAGTAGGGGAGAAGGTTGCCAACTGTGTCCTGCTCTTTGGACTTGGCAGACGTGAGGCTTTCCCTGTTGATGTGTGGATGAAGAGGATCATGGAGAGCATGTACTTTGATGGCAAGGACACGAAAAAGCCGGAGATAGAGGCATTTGCCGTGAAAAAGTTCGGAAATCTCGGGGGATATGCGCAGCAGTATCTGTTTGACTATGCAAGAACGACTCTTTTTAAGTGATATGTAGTACAGTAGATGACAGACATATTTTTATATATTTTTTAGAAAATAAGGGTTGATTTTTTTATAGAAATGGATAGAATATAAAACAGTGTTAGCACTCACATAAATTGAGTGCTAAAAACAAGAATCAGAAATATAATAAAAATAAATCAGGAGGTATATATCATGAAGTTAAGACCACTTGGAGACAGAGTAGTATTAAAGCAGTCAGTAGCAGAGGAGACAACAAAGTCTGGAATCGTTTTACCAGGTCAGGCAAAGGAGAAGCCACAGTATGCAGAGGTCGTAGAGGTTGGCCCTGGAGCAGTTGTTGATGGCAAGCTGGTTCCTATGGACGTTAAGGTTGGAGATACAGTTATATATCAGAAGTTCGCTGGTTCAGAGGTTAAGCTTGACGACGAAGAG
>CAVCCL010000102.1:0-4086 GCA_963600665.1 Bifidobacterium catenulatum
AAGCTATGGAGCGTAAGACCGGAGCTAGAGGACTTCGAGCTATCATGGAGAATGCTACACTTAATCTTATGTACGAGATCCCTTCAGATCCAACTATAGAGAAGTGTGTTATTACCAAGGGTGTCATAACAGGCGATGAAGAACCTGTACTGACTTACAGAGATCCATCAGAGGATACAGACCTTCCCAAGAAAAAGGTAAGGAAGAAAAAGGCAAATACAGATAACGGCGAGAGTGCATAGTCATTATTGCCGAAATGAGACGTTATAACGCTGACATACATTTGCGCCCTTATAAGCCCTTAAATGTGCAGTGTTGATAACGTCTTATTTTTTAATGATATATACGGAGATAACATGTATGAATGAGAAAATGTTAGAGATGACAATGATTAGTCTTGACGATGGCGTGGTCATGCCGGAATTGTCCTTCTATCTTGATGCGACAACGCGTGAAGCCTGCGAGGCGGTGGGACATGCAGTCAAGAATGAGGAATGTATATTTCTGGCAAATCCGGTTCATAAGAACGGCGATAAGACAGTTTCGTTTTATGAGATAGGTGTCATAGCCAGGATAAAGCAGTTTGTCAGACTTCAGAACAAAGGCATGAGAGTTCTCATACAGACTGAGAAGAGAGCGCGCCTTGTGGATTACAGCAAGGATAAATATTATGTGTGCCACGTGACAGATGTGGAGGAGACTAACGACCTCAGCGAGGATGAGGAGAAGGCTATACAGAGCATACTCAAGGAGAAGCTCAAGGAAGCATTTGACGAGGGTATAGTGAAGAACAACGTTTTGTACAGGGAGATACGTTCATTCAAGTCTGTCAGAAAGCTGGTTGACAGCATGGCCGACTATGTGAATATATCTGATGACAACAGGCAGGAGCTTCTGGAGATGTTAGATGTCAGAAGCCGCGCAATGAGGCTGATACAGATAATGGAGGAAGTTCTCGGAATCGGCAAGATCAAGAAAGAGATCATGGAAAAGGTCAATCAGGAGACCGCTGAGAATCAGAGAAAGTATGTGCTCAGAGAGCAGATGTCCGTTATCCGCAAGGAACTTGGTGACGACGGCGTAGATGCAAATGTCAGAGAATTCCAGAAGAGACTCGATGAGGCGGGCTGCAGCCAGGAAGCATACGATAAGATAGAAAAAGAGATAAATTACTATAAGGGCATACCTCAGAATGCAGTGGAGAGCAGTGTGTCGGCAAACTATATTGATGTGATGCTCAGCTATCCGTGGAATGTGTCAACGGAAGACAATAATGATCTGCAGTCAGCCATAGATATACTTGACAAGGATCATTATGGACTTGAGGAAGTCAAGGAGAGGATAGTTGATTATCTTGCTGTTCATATATTGAGTAATAAAGGTGATCTTCCGATCATTTGTCTTGTGGGACCTCCGGGAACAGGAAAGACATCCATAGCAAGGTCGATAGCCCGCGCAACATCGAGGAAATATGTCCGCTTATCACTGGGCGGAGTCCATGACGAGGCGGAGATCCGTGGACACAGGAAGACATATGTGGGAGCCATGCCAGGAAAGATCGTACAGTCCATGATAAAGGCAAAGACGAACAACCCGCTCATGCTTCTCGATGAGATAGACAAGGTGAGCAGTGATTACAAGGGAGATGTGTCATCGGCACTTCTCGAGGTGCTTGACGGTGAGCAGAACAAAGAGTTCAATGATCACTACTTTGGAGTGCCTGTGGATCTGAGCAATGTGCTGTTCATAGCCACGGCGAACGATCTCTCCGGTATACCTGGGCCTCTCCTCGACAGAATGGAAGTCATAAATATATCGGGATACACGGAGAATGAGAAGTATCATATAGCAAAGCTGTACCTTGTGGAGAAGACCCGTGAGAAGAACGGACTGACCAAATCTCAGTTCAAGATAGATGCCGGTGCCATAAGGGAGATCATAAGCCACTACACGAGAGAGGCGGGAGTCAGAAGTCTTGAGAGGAATATAGACAAGGTGTGCCGAAAGGCCTGCCGTAAGATACTCACCGGTGAGATGGATGTGGTCAAAGTCACAAAGAAGAATATCCAGGATTTCCTTGGCCCATACAAATATAAAGATGAGAATGGAAATCTGAAAAACAAAGTTGGTGCTGTCAGAGGCCTTGCTTGGACTGCAGTTGGCGGTGTCACCCTGGAGATAGAGGTCAATGTGCTTCCGGGAACAGGAACTCTTCAGCTCACAGGTAAGATGGGCGATGTTATGAAGGAATCCGCTTATGCGGGAATGAGTTATATCAGATCCCTCAAGGAATCACTGGCACTTGGAGACGATTACTTTGCAAAGCACGATTTCCATATTCATATACCGGAGGGGGCAGTTCCAAAGGATGGTCCGTCTGCCGGAATAACCATGGCGACAGCGTTGTATTCAGCCATATTTAACGTTCCGGTGAATGGCAGGATAGCGATGACAGGAGAGATAACTCTCAGAGGAGAGGTGCTTCCTATTGGAGGCCTGAAGGAGAAGCTCCTTGCAGCCAAGATGATCGGTGTTAAAGATATACTGATACCGGCGAAAAATGAGAGCGATTATCTGGAACTTGATGAAGAGATAACATCTGGAGTCAATATTCATTTAGTGGAGGACATGAGGCAGGTGCTTGACATTGCCCTTGTCAGATAAGGAGAAGTATATGATAGTAAAGAGCGCTGAGCTTGAGACTGTGTGTGGAATTACAAGTAAATTACCTGATAACGATCTCCCGGAGATCGCATTTGCCGGCAAGTCAAATGTAGGAAAATCCTCTCTGATAAATGGGTTGCTTAACAGGAAGTCGCTTGCCAGAACATCTGCGCAGCCGGGTAAGACACAGACGATCAATTTCTATAATGTAAATAAAAATCTGTACTTTGTGGATCTGCCGGGATATGGATATGCAAAAGTATCGGTGGAGATAAGAGCAAAGTGGGGCAAGATGATCGAGAGATACCTTCACGGTTCCCCACAGCTCAAAAAGGTATTCCTGCTGATAGACATAAGACATGTGCCATCGGAGAATGACTGCATGATGTATGACTGGATTGTGGACAATGGCTATGATCCGGTGATCATTTGCACAAAACTGGACAAGATCAAGAGAAGCCAGGTTCAGAAGAACCTGAAGCTCATACGTGAGAAACTGGATCTGGTTCCGGGAACAACGATGATACCGTTCTCTGCACAGACAAAGCAGGGAAGAGATGAGATCTGGAATCTCATAGAGGATACACTGGCACAGGAGCAGCAGTAAAGTAACGTGAATATATAGTCAGACAAATGGACAAAAAATGACTGAGTATATCGGAGAGGATAAATCTTTCCGATATGCTCAGTCATTTTTTATGCTGATATTAGTTGGATGTGTTGGATGCCCATAACTGTTTTACGAGTATATCATATATCTCAGTGCTTTTCTGTCGCCAGTTGTCGCATATGGCAACAGCCACTGCCTGGGTAGGCACGCTGAATTTTATATCCAGCAGCGGCTCGTTTCTGTCGTTGATGACGCAGGAGACGGTATATTCATTGGAATCGTTGAGGTAGTAGTCAGACTGTATCTCTGTTTCCTTTTTGAGGTTGATCTGCTGTTTCTCAAAGAAATCCAGTATATCCTGTTTTATGGCATATGGGATCCTGTTCTCGAACATGCTCAGGGCTTCCTCACCTTTGTCGGTTATCTTATAATGGGATGCGCCTCTTATGCTTGATACATATACAAATTCGCTTTCTATAAGTCCGTTTATGGCTTCCTGAAGAGTGAAATAATTGGTGTAGCCCTTCTCCAGAACAAAGTCTGAAATCTGTGAATTGGTCAGAGTGAAGTTAACTCTGTCAAGCATATAGAGCACTATGAGTTTATATAATACAATAGATTCGGTTCCCATATCGTGTATCCTTTGTTAAAATGTTTGTCCGTACTGATGAACGGACAACATTCATATGATAACATTAGTAAAATTTAAAATCAATATATTTACAATTGTTCTATTTATGTTATAATGAGCGGGAACAATAATATGCGTGCTCAGCGCATTTTTATTTTTTTACCGTAATTGAATTTGATGT
>CAVCCL010000103.1:0-2907 GCA_963600665.1 Bifidobacterium catenulatum
ATTTACAACAAAGAGGTCTGGGCGAAGGCGGGAATCACAGACACACCGAAGTCCATAGACGAATTCCTTGAGGATTTGTACATGATAAAGGATCGCACGAACGCGATACCATTTTACACAAACTACGCTGCTGATTGGACACTTCAGGCATGGGAGCAGTATCCGTTCCTTGCGATGACGGGAGATCCGGATTACAAGGCAAATGGTTTTGTGAATGAGCTTGATCCGTTCCTTGAGGGAACAACACACTATCAGGTGTACAAGCTGCTCTATGATATAGTCAGCAACGGACTGTGCGAGGCGAAGCCTGAGGAGAGTGACTGGGATCAGTCGAAGATCATGCTGAACAACGGAGAGATCGGATGTATGGCCATCGGCTCATGGGCGCTCAAGCAGGTTCAGGATGCCGGAAGCAATGGTGACAATGTGGGATATATGCCGTTCCCAAATGAGGTTGACGGCAAGCAGTACATGACTATCGTTGATGACTACTGTTATGCGATCAACAAGAACAGTGAGCAGAAAGAGGCCGCAAGGGCATACATAGATTTCATGCTGGATGAATCGGGATATGCGCTGAACCAGGAGGTTCTGTCAGTGGTAAAGACTGACCCGATACTGGACAGCTACGGAGATATGAACAGCGTTATATGTCTGTGTGACAATGAGGCCAGTGACAACAACTATCAGAAGAGACAGACTCTTTCCACAAATCTCAATATACTTGACAGCACCGATGAGATAAAGCGTGTTATAGAGGCTGCTGAGGGAAAGCGCAATGAGACATTTGACGAGATCGCGGAGGACTGGAACGAGAGATGGGAGTCGTCGAGAACCGATGACATGATGCCGGAGGGCAGTTCCCAGAAGACGGTCCTCAATAGTGCACTCAGCCAGAATTACGATGTGGAGTTTTCCGATACAGAGCAGGAGTACATAGACAGCTTGAAAACCGTGAAGGTAGGATACCTGAGAAATATGGCGCCGTTCCAGTATTATGAGAGCGGAAGCTTCCACGGCGTGCTGAAGGATATCATGGATATCGTGGCGGATGAGCTGGGGGTCAAGGTTGAGAAAAAGGGCTACGATAATACACAGAAGCTGGTGAAGGCACTGAAGTCCGGCGAGATCGACATGATCGCAGGCATGAACAAGTCCGGTAAGTATGGCGCTGAGCTCAAGTTTTCTGTTAAGTCCATGGACGTAATGAAGGTCATGGTGAAGAGCGATTCCAAGAGCTCCAACGATGCACTCAAGGGCACGATGGCGCAGATAAAGGGTGAGGATTACACAGACCTGCAGACGGATGCCTCCGATATCAAAGAGACAAATACGATAATGGAGAGTCTGGATGCGATAGAGAATCTCAAGGCTGATTTCACGGTATCTGATTACTACAGCGTGTATTATTATACTGAGAGAGAGGGTTATGAGCATCTTGACATTACACCTATTTCGGGCAGCAACAGTCTGTATTTTGCATTTGTCAAGGACTGCGATACACGAATGATATCGGTGTGCAACAAGATCCTGTACAGCATACCTGATGAAAATGTCCAGATCATGCTGGATGAGTATATGAAGAGCGAGAACCAGAGCGTATCCTTCAAGCGGTTCGTGGAGGCGAATACCATTCCGTTTATGATCGCGCTGATACTGCTGTTTGCGGTGATCATAGCTGTGATAGTTATATTTGCAAGACAGCGTGCGAAGATCGCGAAGGTCGATGCACTCACGGGACTGTACAACAGATATGGTATAAGAGACTATATGAAACGGCTGTACGAGAAGAGTAATTTCCCGATGGTCGTGTCCATCCTGGATATAGATAACTTCAAGACTGTAAATGATACGCTGGGACATATGGGCGGCGATGAGGCCTTGCAGCTCCTTGGCAATACCATGAAGCAGGTATTTGGCAGCAAAGCAGTGCTTGGAAGGTACGGCGGCGATGAGTTCGTGATCGGCTTCCACGCCAAGGACATGGACGTTGTAAATGACAGGTTCAGAGAGCTGGTGACACGCATGGACAGAAAGTTTGAGCATGGTGATGACTCCGTAGACCTCTCCATCAGTGTGGGTGTGGTCGTTGTTGAGGAGGAGATAGCCTACGACGATCTGTTCAAGGCTGCCGATGCTGCACTGTACGAGGTGAAGCAGAAGGGCAAGAACAATTTCCTTGTAAAGAGATATAAGGATATGGATGTGTAGGCGTAGGTGACAGTGATCAAGTATCAGACGAAATAATGAAAGACGGCATTTCTCAGCGCGGGCTGGAGGGTGCCGTCTTTCTGCATATAAGTCGCAGTTAATTCGCAAAATATATTCGCGGAAAGTCAAATTCAGTTCGCAGAATATCAAATGTAATTGATATTCTGCGAACTGGAGGGTATAATATGCGGTATAAGGGGATGAAGTGATAATAGAGATTGATATTCGTATTTGAATGGAGATTATAATATGAAGACATGTAAGGAAAAAGCAATAGAATGGGGAGTGTCGGTGCGCACAGTTAATGATCTGTGCAAGAATGGAAAGATTGAAAACGCGGTAAAGACAGGGGGCATATGGTATATTCCAGATGACGCGGAGAGACCTGGTGATAGAAGAGTTTCTACAGGTAGATACAGGAAAAGCATAGAGGATTTCAGAAAACCTCTTCCTATAGGAATATCTGATTATGTGCGTGCACAGTCAGAATATTATTATGTTGATAAGACTTTGCTCATCAGGGATTTTCTGGACAGAAAGCCGTTGGTTTCATTGTTTACAAGGCCGAGACGATTTGGAAAAACACTGAATATGGATATGCTCAGAGTATTTTTTGAGATGTCGGATGAGGACACGAGTAGATACTTTACAGATAAAGACATATGGAAATGCGGTGATAAATATCGCGTTCATCAG
>CAVCCL010000104.1:0-6951 GCA_963600665.1 Bifidobacterium catenulatum
CTACTATAATAACTATAACCATAACACAGAGAACTACGATAGGATATGTCATGGCACCCTTGATCTTGGATGACAACGCATTGTCCTTCTCGAAATGTTCTACCAGTCTGTCAAGACATATCTCAAGGTTACCTGACATCTCACCGGCTGCTACCATATTGATCATGATAGGCGGGAATACATCAGGGTTGACTCTGAACGCATCCGCCAGGGTTCCACCTTTCTCTACATATGTACGGGCATCCATTATAGCCTTTCTCAGTGTCTTGTTCTCGATCTGATCTCCCATCAGCTCCAGTGCGGATATGATGGTAACACCTGCCTTGATTACCGCTGAGAACTGTTTACAGAATACACCCAAGTCTCTTGATTTGACCTTCTTCTTAAATCCTATACCCCCGAGTGGGCTGCTCTGCTCCGTCAGGCTCATGATCGAGTAGCCTTCTGACTTCAGCTTCTTCTCAGCACCATCTCTGTTAGGGGCCTCGATGGTACCTTTTTTATTCTTACCATCTCTGTCAACAACCTTGTAATTAAATACTGCCATTGTCTCTCCTCCGACCCAATCTTAATATTCTTACGTTTTCATGTATCTGCACTTTAAAAGCGCAATAATGCAACATAAATTATATGTAAAATATCTTACTATACCACACAGATTTAATCAACATTTAATTATTTGCACGTTATTTTTTAGACAATGTGCACAATGTGACTTGGTTATTATACCACATTTTTCCATATGGCAATCGATTATTCCATATATCTTACTGTCCGTTGATCTTCTTTCTCAGGTACTGCTGATCCTGTGCGTATGTCATTGCGACCTCTCTTGTGACGGTTCCTGAAGCATACAGATCATACAATGCATCGTCCATGGTGATCATACCTAAGGCTCTGCTTGTCTGGATAGTTGACTGGATCTGATGAGTCTTGGCTTCTCGTATCAGGCTTCGTATAGCAGGTGATGCAAGCATTACCTCGAATGCAGCAACTCGTCCATTACCGCTTGCTATAGGAAGAAGCGACTGTGAGATAACTCCCTCAAGAACCATCGCCAACTGAACTCTTACCTGCTGCTGCTGGTTTGTAGGGAAGATATCTATAATACGATCGATGGTACTTGCCGCACCGATTGTATGCAGTGTGGAGAATACCAAGTGTCCTGTCTCGGCAGCGGTTATGGCTGTGGAGATAGTCTCAAGGTCTCGCATCTCTCCTACGAGGATGATATCAGGGTCCTCACGGAGTGCTGCACGGAGCGCATTCGCATAGCTGAGTGTATCCATACCAACCTCTCGCTGATTTACTATTGCCTTGTTGTGATGGTGAATGTACTCTATAGGATCCTCCAGTGTGATGATGTGATCCGTAAGGTTCTCATTCGCCTTATTTATAATAGAAGCAAGTGTGGTTGACTTACCAGAACCTGTAGGTCCTGTTACGAGAACCAGACCTCTCTTTCTCTTGTAGAGCTCAACAACCTCCCTTGGAATACCAAGCTGGTCAGGTCTTGGGATCTGTGTCTCAACTCGTCTGTACGCTGCTGCCATGTTTCCTTTGTCCATAAATACATTGACACGGAAACGTCCGGTCTCAGGTGAATCGAATGAGAAATCGACCTCTCCTCTGTCCTGAAGTATAGCCTTATGCCTGTCCTTCATAGTAGATCCAATTGCCTCTGCCGCATCAGCAGGTGACAGTGCCGGAACCTCAACCTCGGTGAGCTTACCGTTGATTCTGAGCTTAGGTGGTATACCTACAGCTATATGAACATCTGACGCCTTTGCTTCTACAGAGAAGGCAAGTAATTCCTTCATGTCTAACATAACTTGTCCCTTCCTTTCCCTTTTGCATTAATAATTACAATTTATATATAATCTCATTATATATCGTTTATATCTTACAGCTCTCCCATGTCCACTCCCTCGGCCACGGTCACTGTGCTGTGAACGATCTTGTTCATCTCTGCTATGGATGTGATACCGTCAAGGACATGCTTGGCAGCTCCCATCTTCAGTGTGAGCATTCCTTCCTTGAGAGCCTGCTTCTCGATGACATCCGCTGTAGCTCCGGAAGCGATAACCGCCTGAAGCTCTCTTGATACAGGCATCATCTCGTACACACCGATTCGTCCTGAATATCCTGTGTCGTTACACAACGGGCATCCCTGTGGCTCGTAGATGATTACATCCTCCTCGTCTGCCGGAACGCCGAGCTGAGCTCTCTCCTCATCCTCCACGAGTCTTGGCTGCTTACATGTCGTACAGAGTCTTCGCACAAGTCTCTGTGCAATAACTCCAACAACGGCATCACCGGCTATGTATGACTCAATACCCATATCGATAAGACGGGTAATTGTCGAAGCCGCTGAGTTAGTATGCAGTGTCGATACAACCAAATGTCCTGTGATAGCGGCCTGTACGGCGATTCCTGCTGTCTCACCGTCTCGGATCTCTCCTATCATGATGATATCCGGATCCTGACGAAGGATAGATCTGAGGGCTGCTGCGAAAGTCATGTCCGCCTTGTTGTTAACCTGTACCTGATTGATACCGTTGATGTTCGCCTCGACAGGGTCCTCAACGGTGATGATGTTAACATCCTCTGTGTTAAGCTCACTAAGTGATGTGTACAGTGTAGTTGATTTTCCTGATCCTGTAGGTCCCGTTACAAGAATGATACCATGTGGGTTGCTGAGGATATTGTCGAAAACCTTCTCCTGTTCTGCATCGAAACCAAGGGCACTCTTCGGTTTTGTAAGACCGTCCTTGGATGTAAGTCTCATAACCGTCTTCTCTCCGAAAACTGTTGGAAGGATAGAAACACGGACATCAAACTCTCTTCTGTCAACCATGATGGTGATACGACCATCCTGCGGCTTTCTCTTCTCTGCTATATCCATACCGCCTATGATCTTGATACGGGCTGTGATACCTGCCAGTATGCTGAGGTCGTATGACATAACCTGCTTAAGTGCACCATCTATTCTGTATCTGACTCTGACACTGTTCTCCAGAGCCTCTATATGTATATCTGACGCTCTCTGTCTTACTCCTCCTTCGATGATCTGCTTAACCAGAAGTACGATAGGGGAATTATCGATCTCTTCGTTGCCCTCTTCCTCGTCGCCTCCGCCGAGTGCATTCTGCTGCTCCTGTCTGTAGGCCTCAGCAGCCTCCATAGCCTGAGCACTTCCGTAATACTTGTCTATGGCGTTCCTGATTCCCTCCTCAGAGGCGAGCATCGGCTCCACCTGAAGATTTGTCACAAGACCTATATCGTCCATGGCCATGATATCCATAGGATCTGCCATGGCTACCTTGAGGATGTTCGGGTTATCAGGGTCTATCTCTATAGGTATGGCCTGATACTTGGTGACCATGTTCTCAGGCACCATGTGTATAACCTTCTCCTCGATCTTGGCTCCTTTGAGCTCTATGTAGTCAATTCCCAACTGGGTTGTAAGTACCGTAATCAGCATGTCGTTACTTATAAATCCCAGATCAACCAGGGCGTTACCGAGCTTTCTGCCGGTCTCCTTCTGCTTTGCAAGTCCTTCCTGAAGCTGTTCCTCCGTGATAGCCCCCGCTGCTACAAGGACATCTCCAATTCTGATCTTCTTACGTCCCACGCTTAATCGCATTCTCTAAATACCCTCCTCACGTCTCTCGCAATTCTGCGCACAGGCAGAATTATCCAAATACCTAAAGAGTATTATATCACAGTATTTTCACATTTTAAACATTTTGTACATATTTTGATACATTTTTTTGCACTTTTATCAGATTTTGGCATTTTTACAGGGTGGATAAGCACTATTTCTGCACAATAAACATATTATATAAGCAAGCTGACTGTACTAATTGTAAAATAGCCCGTCCATCATATGTACAGCCAGTACAATCAAATTACGGGAGCAGCTCATATATGGAAGCGTTTAAAAACCCACTAACTCCCGAAGAAGAGAAAAAATATATTGCGCTGTGCCTGTCCGGCGACAAGGCTGCCCGCAGCATTCTGATAGAGTACAATCTCCGTCTGGTCGCCCACATATCCAGAAAGTACAATTCCGCCGTGAGGGATCCCGAGGATCTTCTGTCCATAGGCACGATAGGTCTCATCAAGGCCATAGACAGCTACAGACCCGACAAAGGCTGCAAGCTGTCAGGATATGCCGCCAAATGTATCGAAAACGAGCTTCTCATGACTCTCCGCCACGAGAAGAAAAAAGCGCGTGAGGTCTCGATCTACGACCCTATCGGCACTGATAAAGAGGGCAACGAGATCGTCATCCTTGACATCATAGGCTCCGAGAACGTCAACGTTCTGGACAAAATGATACAGGATGACCACCTGTGCCTGCTTCCCTCCTGCATATCATCGCTCCTCTCATCCAGAGAAAGAGAGATCATATGCATGCGCTATGGTCTTGACGGACAGTCACCTCTCACACAGAAGGAGGTAGCCAGGCTGCTCGGGATCTCCAGGTCATATGTATCGCGCATAGAAAAAAAGGCTCTTGGCAAATTAAGAGGATGCCTGGATTGACATCCAGACATCCTTATGATCACTCTTTTCTTCTCAGTATAATACCGGTCTCAAGCTCCTTATCAAGCTTCACCCTCAATTTCTGTTTTGGATGTGGTGCAGAGTCCATGCTATTTCCTTCCTCATCATATATCGCCTGAACCTCACACTCTATATTTGTTCCATCAAAGCCCATGGCTTCAAGCTTCTCTCCTACCAAGAACTTGTTCTTCTGTTCAAAGCATACACAGCCATCCGGGGCAACCTCTCTCACAGTTCCAATATACGTATAGTTTTTTACATATGTGTTGCTGTCATATATCTGCGAATCAGAGTCGGTCTTTCCGAAATAAAATCCCGTTGTGAACTGCCTGTATGTGCATTTTGCGATCTCGCTCTTGTAGTATTCCATATTTGCTCTGTACTTCTCTTCTGACTCCATATAATCGTCTATGGCTTTTCTGTAGGTTCTGGCAACAGTCGCCACATACAGAGCCGTCTTCATACGTCCCTCTATCTTGAAGCTGTCTATTCCGGCTTCCATCATCTCCGGGATATACTCTATCATGCACAGATCCTTGGAGTTAAATATATATGTTCCCCTGTCGTCCTCGTTGACGGTCATATACTCTCCCGGTCTGGTCTCCTCGACGATGGAATACTTCCATCTGCACGGATGGGTGCACGCACCATGATTCGCATCCCTTCCTGTGAAGTAGTTGCTGAGAAGACATCTTCCTGAATATGATATGCACATAGCGCCATGGATAAATGACTCTATCTCCATGTCGTCCGGTATGTTTGCTCTTATCTGGGATATCTCCGCAAGGGACAGCTCCCTGGCAGACACAACTCGCTTTATGCCGTGGTCATACCAGAACTTGTATGTCATGTAGTTCGTGTTGTTGGCCTGCGTGCTTATGTGTAATTCCATATCCGGCATAGTTTCCTTGGCTATGGTGAACACACCCGGATCGGATACAAGAACAGCGTCCACACCTGTATCTTTCAGCTCGCAAAAATAAGCTCTTATTCCATCCAGATCATAGTTGTGTGCAAATATATTGGCAGTCACATACACCTTGGCATTATGTGCATGGGCATATTCCACGCCCTGTTTCATCTCTTCTATGGAAAAATTGTCCGCCTTTGCTCTGAGACCAAATGCCTGTCCGCCTATATACACTGCGTCAGCTCCATAGTCCACGGCCACCTTGAGCGTGTCCAGTCCACCCGCCGGAACAAGAAGCTCTGGTTTCTTATCTCTCATATCATTTCCTCCAACCATTTTTCGTTTATTTCCTGATACTGAGGCTCATTCCATCCCCTATATTGAGTATGGCTGTCTCCAAATGTTCATTGTGAGTGAGCTCGTACAGGTATTCTCTCATCCTTGAATGTATCGTTCTGTTTCTTCTGGTAACTGCAAATCTGCTCTCAAGGACATCTCCGTCCTGAAGCACATTGTCGCAGAGCAGTATCCCATTCGGAGCAAGCAGCCTTATAGCCTCCGTGAAGAAATTGCCATACTGGCCCTTGGCCGCATCCATGAACACCATGTCATAGCTATCAGTCATCCCCGGCAATATCTCCAGCGCGTCACCCTCAAGCAGAGTGATCTTGTCCGAAACCCCGGCTCTGACTATATTCTTCTTCGCCTCTTCTATCCTCGGCTGATAATTCTCTATAGTTGTTATATGTGCGTCATCTTCCAGAAATCTACTCATAAAAATGGCAGAAAAGCCAACGGCCGAACCTATCTCAAGAATCTTCTTCGGCCTGTTCATAAGAATCAACATCTTGATGAACTCTCCAGCCTCTCGTCTTATGATAGGTACCCTGTTCTCTTCTGCCTCTCTTCTGATCGAGGTCACAACCTCATCGTAGTCTGTATTGAAGGAATTGATAAATGACGCAAGTCTTTCATCACATACCATAATTATCCTCTCTGTCTATTCCTCGGCACTATCCTCACTGGAGGAATCATCGCTGCCGTCTCCGCTGCTATCCCCCGAGGAACTCTTGCCATTTCCCGTTATGATCTCTATTATCTCCTGATTTGTATCGCTCGGTGCTATCTGATATGTACCAGGCTGGATATCATCTGCATATCCGCCTATTCTGACCTTCAGTATAAAAGCGTATTTGTCCTTGATGACCTCCGCCGTCTTAAGGGAATCCGCCACATCAAGAAGCGGCTCGTCCTGAGTTATCTGTATAGTTGCCTTCCGGTTGTTGCCCGGATCTGCAGCCCTTGTGGCAAACACCTGATACGCAAAATCATACGAGTATGAGAAAGCCTTTACCAATATAAATAAAATACATACATTGATGAATAGTCCAAAAAGGAACCTCAGAATCTTCTTCATACTTCTAGCACTATCTAAAGCCATAATCGTTATTCTCCTTGTTCACAAATAC
>CAVCCL010000105.1:0-2509 GCA_963600665.1 Bifidobacterium catenulatum
TTGCAGAGGCAGATCCGATAAGAGTGTCAGACACAGTTATAGAGATAGTTACAGACGGACAGGATCTGCAGGATATGATTACTGCATATATTGGTTACAATGTGCTTAAAGACAGATCAGTTGATGATTATGTGAGAATGTTACAGGAGACTTTCTTTACATCAATATACGAATAAAGCCATAGGAGGAAGTCTATGGATACACAGACGAAGAAAAAGAAGAAACGGGATAGCTGGAAGCCGCTGTTCCGAACCATAAGAAGGCTGAGACTTCCATGGGGATGGATCATAGCCGGACTGTCGGTCAATCTGATACTTAACCATCTGCTTCTCAAGCTGCCGGATACAACGGCAGATCTTCTGGGCGGTGAACTGTCAGGAAAAGCTCTGACATCAGCTATTATGTACTATGTTGCTATGGGCCTTCTGTCATGTGTGGCGATTGCAGGACAGTCTCAGGCACAGGCATACAGTGTCAGAAAGGGAAGAGAGAGCATCTGGAAGAAGATGCTCTCCATGAAGATGGAATATTTCGACAGGAATGATCCTACAGATATGATGAGTGCGATCACAAACGATGCCAGCAAGGCACTGAATGACTTTGCAAATGTTCTCATATATCTGATACCTGATATATACTATGTAGTCATGGCGATGAAGAGGATCAGTGAGTATCACTGGCTTCTTGCTGTGTCATGTTTTGTCATGTTCCCTTGCAAATATCTGTATGCATGGCTGATGGGAAGACAGGTACAGATCAATTCTGCAATACTGTACAGCAAGATCGGAGAACTCACAGGATTTCTTGCTGACAGGATAAGCCATCTGCCACTTGTCAAGACATATACGAATGAAGCGCAGGAGGGTGAGAACGGCAAAAGTGTGGCACATAAGCTGTACAAGGCGAACATGAAGCTTGTATATCTGGATAATATATCCCAGGGAATAGTGTCTGTGATTGATATACTGCAGAAGTTTATTGTCATTGTTGTGGCTGTCATATTGCTGCAGAAGGGTGTGATAGATGTGGCCATGTGGCTCGCATTCTTCCTGTTCTCACAGAATCTGTTCCCAAATGTGGACGAGTTATTTGAGCTGTGGATCAAGATCAAGGGAATGCATGGAGAATTCCACAGAGTTATAGATATAATGGATGGTCCGGAGGAGCAGGACGGAGATGTGGCTGAATTCCCGGAGAGCGGAGATATATCATTCAGGAATATCACATTTACATATCCTGAGGCTGATGCACCTGCTCTTAAGAATATATCATTTACAGTGCCAAGAGGAGGCTCTTTGGCAATAGTGGGTATGTGCGGAAGTGGAAAGACGACATCTGTAAGTCTGCTTGAAAGATTCTATGAGCAGGAAGAGGGACAGATATTTATAGGAGATACCAATATACGTGATTTATCACTGGGAGCTTTCAGACAGAATATTGCCTATGTCCAGCAGGGGGCAGAGGTGTTCAGCGGAACTCTTCGTGATGTCATAACATATGGAATAGACAGAGATATAACAGATGAGGAGATAAGAGAAGCTGCGGAAAAGACCGGATTTGACGAGTATCTGAAGCTCTGTAAGGAAGGTCTTGATACAGAGGTGAAATCCGGTGGAGAATCCATGTCCGGCGGACAGAGACAGAGGCTTGTACTCACCAGAGAGGTACTCCGCGACTGTAATATAATCCTCATGGATGAGCCTACATCGGCCCTTGACGTTCAGGTTTCTGCAAAGATACAGGATACCATGGATCATCTGTTTGCAGACAAGACAAGGATACTTATAACCCATGATCTCAGCTTTGCGAGACGCTATGACCATATTATAGTCATGGAAAGTGGCAACATGGTTGGTGAGGGAACTCATGATACATTGCTTTCTACCTGTGATGTATATAGAAAGATGAATGTGCAGACAGGAGAGGAGGCGGCAGTATGAAAGAGAAGAAATCTGTAAAAAAACAGAGAATGAATTATTTTGCTGTCCTTAAGGGTGTGAAGCTGCCTTGGCTTGTCATCATCGGAAGTTTTGCTTTTTCGGTGATCATGATGAGGGCAGAGCTTCAGGTGGCTACCATGACTGCAGATATAATCGATACGAGTCAGAAGGCCATAAACGGAAGTATGCTGATAAAGTATATTTCAGTGGCACTGATATCTGCGGCATGTACTATAGTCAGTGAGTATCTTACCCGTAAGATGGAGGAGCTGATAACTCTGGGAGTCAGAGTAAAGCTTTGGAAGAAGATAATGCATCTTCCAACGGAGTATTACGATGCGGATAATGGTGAAGAGCTTGTCAGCCGTGTGACTTCAGATTCGGAGGCTCCATCGACATTGTTTACCATGGCAGTCTCATGTGTGGTATGCGTTGTTACAACGGTGCAGGCTTTTATACAGCTTTTTGGATACCACAAGACGCTGGCAACATATTCGCTGCTCATAATACCGGTTACACTGATGCTCTGCATAATAATAAGTGTACTTCAGTTCAGGCTTGGTGTGTAC
>CAVCCL010000106.1:0-2341 GCA_963600665.1 Bifidobacterium catenulatum
TGCTTGTTAAGCGCTCCTCTTAAAATACAGTGTGTGAGAGGATTGCCGTCTGTGTGTGCCTCCCATCCGGAATAGAGGAATGTGTGATGATGCTGACCTGCTATACAGGAGTTCATCATAACGTTGTAATCTCCACTGGTAGGATTCTTCATTCCTACAGGTACATCCATTCCACTAGCTGTAAGTCTGTGCTGCTGATCTTCAACAGAACGTGCTCCTATGGCAACATATGAGAGGATATCATCAACATACTGCCAGTTCTCTGAGTAAAGCATCTCGTCAGCAGCGGTGAGTCCTGTCTCCTTGATTGCTCTTATATGCATTTTTCTGATGGCATAGAGTCCCTCAAGCATGTCTGATGCCTTTGTAGGATCAGGCTGATGAAGCATTCCCTTGTAACCATCTCCGGTAGTTCTTGGTTTGTTAGTATATATACGTGGAATAACCAGTATCTTATCCTTAACCTCATCTGCAACCTTTGCAAGACGATTCTGATAATCGCAAACAGCATCTTCATTATCTGCTGAACAAGGTCCGATGATAAATATAAATCGGTCATCATCGCCTACGAAAATTTTTCTGATCTCTTCATCTCTTCTGGCTTTGATGGCTTTCAACTCGCTTGAAAGAGGGTATAGTTCCTTGATCTCATCGCCAGTTGGTACTCGTTTAACTAATTTCATACTCATGAAACATGTCCTCCTTTTTTCTAACCATTGATTATATCAGAAAAACTTTACAAAATAAAGAAAATAATACTATATTGGTGGGATAAAAAGTCATATTGCCGGATAAATGCACAATATAATATATAAACAGAAACTGAAAGAGGAGTTGTATGCTGCATTTTCCGGACAGAAAAAAGATGGATAGGAAGAAAAATATCAGGAGATTATCTGTTATAACGGTACTCATCTGTATCATATTTGCAAACACAATGAGTACGAATCTTATGGTATATGCAGAGGAACAGACAGAGACTCAGGCGGCAGACCAGACAGGAGTTCTGGAGGTGGAATCTCCAAGCTGTATACTCGTTGAGGCATCCACGGGTCAGGTGTTATTTGAGAAAAACTGTGATGAAGCCATGGCTCCGGCTTCGGTTACAAAGGTTATGACACTTCTTCTGGCTTTTGAGGCGATAGAGGCCGGACAAATGACTCTTGATGATATTGTAACTGTGAGTGAACATGCTGCGTCCATGGGCGGATCGCAATGCTTTTTTGAGGCTGGAGAAGAACAGACTGTTGAAGAAATGATAAAGTGTATTATAATTGCATCCGGAAACGATGCGGCTGTTGCCATGGCGGAAAAGGTTGCCGGAAGCGAAGAAGCGTTTGTGAAAAAGATGAATGAGAAGGCGGCTGAACTGGGGATGACAAATGCAAGTTTCAAAAATGCGTGTGGCCTGGATGCGGATGGACATAAAATGTCAGCACGGGATATCTCCATAATGTCCAGAGAGCTCATAACAAAATATCCTGCCATCTTTGATTATTCAGGCATATGGATGGATTCGATCATACATAAAACACGAAGAGGCGAGAGTCAGTTTGATCTCGTCAACACAAATAAATTTTTGAATATGTATACAGGAGCAACCGGCCTTAAGACAGGTTTTACAAATACCGCAAAATATTGTATGTCGGCGACTGCTGAGAGGGACGGCATACAGCTTATTGCTGTCATCATGGGCGCTGATACAAAGGATATCAGAAACAAAGACGCCTGCAGGCTGCTTGATTATGGATATTCGATGTGCCAGAAATATACAGATCTGAATATTCTTCAGGAAAAAGAGATTTCCATAGACAACGGCACCGAAAGTTGTGTTACAATTAAGACCGACTCACAATTCACCGGAATCCTGCTTGCGGGAGAACGTGCGGAGGATGTGAAGAAGAAACTGGAGATGCGGGATCCACTCACCGCCCCGGTCAAAGAAGGGGAAGAGCTTGGAAAGATGAGCTATTATGTTGGGGAGAGGTGCATTGGTTCAGTGCCGATATATGCGGCAGAGAAAGTTGATTCCATGAGTATGAAGTACGCTTTCGTTAAAGTGCTCAAGTTACAATTTACATATTGAGGTTAAATACATGAAGATTTTTTTAGTTGTAGTTATCGTGCTATGCATTATAACGCTTGTTAATGTTTTGATAGAGAGTTACCGCGAAAACAGAAGAATATCATTTTCAAATTATCAACTGCACGACAGGAGAATAAGAAAAAAAGCCCGAGTGGTTATGATATCGGATCTGCACAATGCGGAATTTGGAAAGGACAATGAGAAGCTTATAAGCTGTATAGAGAAGATCAATCCTGATTTCATACTGGTTGCAGG
>CAVCCL010000107.1:0-4685 GCA_963600665.1 Bifidobacterium catenulatum
CTTCGAGCCGCATCCAAAAAGTGATAATCCCATCACAAGAGCGGTTGCCAGAACTAATCCCGTCTTAATTCTCCTCATAGTCTCTTGTATATCCTTTCATTGTAAGTATTTTTTCCTGCATCTCTTCCATGACCCTGCGCTCATCGTCCTCCATATGGTCATATCCTGACAAATGGAGCATGCTGTGGGCTACAAGAAAAGCCAGCTCTCTCGTCTTTGAGTGATTGTACTCAGTTGCCTGCTCATACACCTTGTCAATAGATATAACGATATCTCCCAATAGCAGTTCATCTGTAGTAAGATCAAAGTAGTCACACCGGCTATCCTCGAGACCATCAAAGTTTCCAGGAATTGTATAATCAATCAGTGGAAATGACAGAACATCTGTAGCTCTATCTATATTCCTCTGCTGGTTATTGATTTCATGTATGGAGTCATTGTCCGTGAGCAGCACGTTCACCTCGCAGGGATATGGACACCCAACGAATTCCAGTGAAGCCTGGACGATACTTGTTATGACATCCTCATAATTTTTAATATCAATATCTCCATACTCATTCTCAATATTAACTGACATATTATTTTCCTCTGTTTTTCTGAGCAGTTGTGGTTTTTCTAGGCTTTGCCTGTCTGCTCATCTTATCCTCATATTTCTCATACGCATTTACGATCTTCTGCACCAAAGGATGTCTCACAACATCAAGACTCGTCAGATGGCAAATGCTTATGTCATCTATATCCTTTAACACCTTGAGTGCAACATCAAGACCTGACTGCGCGTCGTGTGGAAGATCCTTCTGTGAAAGGTCTCCTGTTATTATGGCCTTTGAGCCAAATCCTATTCTGGTAAGGAACATCTTCATCTGGGCAGGAGTGGTATTCTGGGCCTCATCCAGCACAATATACGCATTGTCAAGAGTTCTTCCTCTCATGTAGGCAAGAGGAGCAACCTCGATCAGTCCCTTTTCCATATTCTTCATAAATGCATCAGCACCCATTATCTCATACAATGCATCATAGAGCGGCCTAAGATACGGATCAACCTTGCTCTGAAGATCACCTGGGAGAAATCCCAGCTTCTCACCAGCCTCTATGGCCGGCCTTGTAAGTATGATCCTTCCAACCTCATTATTCTTAAATGCCGTTATAGCTTTTGCCATGGCAAGATAAGTCTTTCCTGTTCCGGCAGGGCCCACTCCGAATACTATCATGGACTTTTCTATTGAATTGACATATGTTCTCTGTCCGACAGTCTTCGGCTTGATCGGCTTGCCGCTCATCGTGTGACAGATTATGTCCCTGTCAAGCTCGGCAAGACTCTCCTTAGCCTCCTGCGGATGTTCATTGACTATCGATATAGTGTAGTCTACCTTCTGTTCATCGATGGACGAGCCACGGTCTGCCATCTGGAAGAGCTGTTCTATAACCTGAATAGACTTCTTCACGCCTTCCTCGGAGCCGCTGACCTTAAGCTTGTCATCGCGAAGTATCATTGACACACTGTATTCTTTCTCAATCTTTTTTATATTGGCATCAAACTGTCCAAACACAGTCTGTATATAGTTTGATGCAACAGTTACGGATTCTGAATATTCGCTCAATACTTGTATCCCCTGTCATTATTATTTGTCAGTCAGGCTCCACCTCTTCGCTCCCCGATGTATTGTTCACATCAATATATCTCGGCACAGCAACCGGGAGTCTGATACTGATATCGCCTTCAGCCGAAGCCTCACCGCGTTCATTAGTAATAATAACATTTTTTCGGACAATTTGCACCCCTTTTTCTTGCATTTTGCCAATATAAGCATGCAAATACTGGTTAAGTCTGTCTTTCTGCTCGTTCTCCGTAAGCTTACGTGTATTTACTTTATAGAACACTTTTCGCTCTATATTCACGGATAACGGGAAATACATATCGCCGATATGCAGCCGCTTTTCCTCAGCGGAAAGATCGTATGAGCCGTTGGAGGCAGCAGTTTTATACGGTGTAAACACCCGGCGTCCAATTTTTATATCTACTTTGTTTATCTTCCTGTCTATAGTCTCCTTTTCCTGGAGCTCACTCTCAACCACATCTCTGTACTCTACATCACAAAGGCCGTATATCTCCCCCGAAGCAGGTACAAACACCGTATCCACAACCTCACTGTCATCATTGCATATGTTAACTGTTCCCGATATAAGAGTATCTCCTTTTTTCACTTCATCTCCAACCGATGCAACAGGCGTCCCCGCCGATGCAACAAGGGAATAGATCGTACAATCCATTGTGGCCACGAGATCACACGGTCTGCCATCTTCTGGAACTGTAAATACATCCACGGACTCCTTGAGCGCAACTGTAAGCTTTGTCCCACTGATGCTGCAGGACGCCCAGCATATCTCCCCAAGATTATCCGTCAGCATGTCTGTCAGTTCGCTCAGATCAATACTCTTTTTTCTATGTCCATAGCACGGATACTCCATCTCGATAAGATTTGCAACTTCCTCACTTGTATAATCCTCACATCCGTCAATTTCTATGTACCATACATACCCTGATTCCCAGTATACAAACAGCAAAAATAATAAAACTCCGAGTAATATCGAGATCCTCTTCCTATTGCCCAGCAAACCGGTTCTCAGAGTCTTCTTCTCGTCTATTCGGATATCTATCATGCATTTGTCCGCTATCTCTTCAAGTCTTTTTCTGTCATCGGAGTATATGCAGAAGTTTTCTGTCTTGCCAATCCATTTACTGTCATTCTGTTTACTGACATTCTTTTTTCTGTTCTTCTTTACATCCCTCTCGCACCATGTACGTATTCCTTTATGGCTGCATATATTCATCAGACGAAGAGCTGCGCGGCTGTCACAGCTCACATAGCACACACCTCTTATTTCCCTTCTAATATTCATGCAGTCACACTGTCAGCCAATCTACACTGTTTATCGAACCGCATATTTTCACTTCATAGGATGCGTAGTATGCGATCTGTAATCTTTCCCCATATATATTCAATATCCCTTTCCGGGTCTTAACAGACACTCTCTCGTCGTCAGAGTAGATCACATGTCTAAAATTCTCTATCACCAGCTCATCATTGTTGAACATGGTGAGTCTGGAGGTCGTTCCCGCCGAGTCCGGACACCAGCACGGAGGTTCGAACGCTATAACTTTTTTCGCTCTGTCTTTCATGAATACCACCATAACGCTTTTGGAACATTATATGAATACACATAAAAAAAGAGTACCGAATAAACTCGGTACTCTTAGAAATCAATTTAAAATCAAATATATATACTATGATTTATTTGTACTTGCGCTTTCTAGCTGCCTCTGACTTCTTCTTACGCTTTACACTAGGCTTTTCGTAATGCTCTCTCTTACGAATCTCCTGCTGAATACCAGCCTTCGCACAATTTCTCTTAAATCTGCGAAGAGCGCTATCTAAGTTTTCGTTCTCTTTAACTATTACACTTGACATTCTCTCACCTGACCTCCCTCCAGTTGTAAAATTATGCTACCAAATAACAACTGATTGGGTATTTTTAAGCACAAAATGTATTATATACATAAAATTCCTAATCGTCAACAGGAAAATGACAAATTAATAAAATATCTGTCACGAAACCTTAAGCTATCTGATTCTGAGCCTCTGTAACTGCCTGGGCAAGAGCTGCATCGATTCCGTCAGGATTCTTTCCACCGGCCTGAGCCATGTTTGGACGACCACCGCCGCCACCACCTACAAGACCAGCCACTGCCTTGATGATATTACCGGCATGGGCTCCCTTTGCAACTGCGCCGTCTGTAGCCATGGCGATGAGATTTACCTTGCCATCCTTTGCAGATGCAAGAACCACAACGCTGTCACCGAGCTTGCTCTTGAAGTCATCTCCGAGGTTTCTCAGTGAATTCATATCTGTATCCGGAATAGCTGCTGTGAGGATCTTGATTCCGTCCTTGTCTATAGCGCTTGAAAGAACATCTCCGGCTGCTTCCTTAGCCATCTTATCCTTGAGCTTCTTATTCTCATTCGTAAGCTCCTTAACTTCTGCAAGAAGCTGTTCTATTCTTGATGCCACACCGTGGATATCAGTCTTAGCTGCCTTTGCAGCATCCATGAGCTCCTGCTCTACATTTCTGTAGTAATCAAGTGCCCCAACAGATGTGAGAGCCTCGATACGTCTTGTACCTGCAGCAACACCGGCCTCTGATATGATCTTGAATGTCTTTATAGCTCCTGTGCTGGCAACATGTGTACCACCGCAGAGCTCCTTTGAGAAGTCTCCCATTGATACCACACGGACCTTCTCACCATACTTCTCACCAAACAGAGCCATGGCTCCGGTCTTCTTAGCCTCATCTACAGACATTACATCCGTGCATACAGGTATATCGAGCTGGATCTGCTCATTTACAATATCCTCAACCTTCTTGATCTCTTCCTTAGTCATCGCCTGATCATGTGAGAAGTCGAATCTCAGTCTTCCCGGCTCAACGAGTGAACCTGCCTGCTCTACATGATCTCCGAGAACCATCTTGAGGGCTCTCTGAAGAAGATGTGTTGCGGAATGGTTGTTACATATGAGGGCTCTGTTCTCAGCATCAACTGTGAGCTCAGCCTCATCTCCCACATTGAGTTCACCTGACTCAACATAACCGATATGTGCGATCTTACCACCTACGACCTTGACAG
>CAVCCL010000108.1:0-2114 GCA_963600665.1 Bifidobacterium catenulatum
CTAGAGCATGCGGTTCATACCCGCAGTGTCGAGGGTTCGAATCCCCCTCTCGCTACTATTTGATGAGACGGAAGACATTCCGTCTTTTTTTTATTCATATAAGGAGGATATCACATGAGAGTTGGAATGGGATACGATGTCCACAGACTAGTTGAGGGACGAAAACTTATAATCGGAGGAGTTGAGATTCCATATGAGAAAGGACTCCTTGGACACAGCGATGCGGATGTACTTCTTCATGCGATAATGGATGCGCTTCTCGGTGCTGCGGCACTGGGGGATATTGGAAAGCATTTCCCTGATACTGATGAGAGGTATAAGGGAGCGGACAGCATGAAGCTCCTGTCAGAAGTGAAGAGACTTCTTGAGGAGAAACTCTACATCATCGAGAACATAGATGCGACCGTAATTGCCCAGAGCCCTAAGATGGCGCCGTACATTGATCAGATGAGGGAGAATATCTGTAATTGCCTGTGTATAGACAAGGATCAGGTCAATATCAAGGCGACAACGGAGGAGAAGCTTGGGTTTACCGGAGAGGGACTTGGAATAAGCTCCCAGGCGGTGTGCCTCATAGAGTCGGCATTTAATTACACCGGAGATGATGCCGGGGCGGTCAGGACGGCAGGCTGTGGCGGATGCGGTGGATGTCCGGCGGGAATAAGATGACAAAACAGCTCATGTATGCTAGAATATAAGGGCTTAGAATTTTAAAGAACTTAAGGAGAAAACAGGTATGTTAAATGATGGTTATGCAGAACATATAGTTAAGGCGAAGACCCCTGCCAGTGTTACATTTGGAATGGCGGTCGGAATCGTATTGATGATTGCAGGACTCGGGGCAGCGATGTTCGTTCAGGGCTTTGGCAGTATTGGATTTTTAGTTGCGATTGCGGGCGCTGTTGTATTTGGTATTTTTGTTTCCAGAAGAGAGACAGAGTATGAATATATAATGGTGAATGAGGATATAGACATCGCAAGGATCATTGCAAAGAAGAGCAGAAAAAAGATCATGAGCTTCAGCAACGCCGATGTAAAGTTCATTGCGAAAGAGGGATGCATTTACCTCGACAATGAGCTTCAGCAGGACAGCTCAATAAAGACCAGGGATTTCACATCCGGCAATAAGCAGAATCAGGAGGGCGTGTATGTGTTCGTCCTCAACAAGAACGGCAAGGCTGAATTTGTGAAGCTTGAGCTCTCAGACAGAACTATTGATCATGTAAATAACTTTTTCAGAGGAAAGTACAAAGAATAAATAATATTGACCCTCACGGTTGATACTAAACTGTATATATACAGGAGGTGTCGCTGTGAGGGTCTTTGTGTGTAAGTGCTTTACTATATTTATGACGGGTGGGATGATATATTATTTCCTGGAGATATCGGCCAGACATTATTCCCATTACTCTATGATCATTTGTGGAGGTCTTGCGACGCTTTTGTGCGGCGGACTGAATCAGGTGTTTCCGAAGATGGGGATACTTGCGCAGATGCTGGTTTCCTCTGTGATAATATCTGAGCTGGAGTTC
Source organism: Bifidobacterium catenulatum (assembly GCA_963600665.1). Classification (GTDB taxonomy): domain Bacteria; phylum Bacillota; class Clostridia; order Lachnospirales; family Lachnospiraceae; genus Coprococcus. Next base: position 1,533 of record CAVCCL010000108.1, read on the forward strand.
CTGACCGGGTATGTTGTGAATATAATACTAGGACTTAACGTGTGGGATTACTCGGAGATGCCATTAAATCTTGCGGGGCAGATATGTGTGCCTTATTCGATCCTGTGGATGTTCCTGTCGCTGATCATAATATATGTGGATGATGGGATACGGTGTCATATGTATAATGAAGAAAGGCCTGAGTACAGATTAATATAAAATATGGGAAAAAGCTCTTGATTCCATAGGGGAGTGGAGTAACAGCTTTTTCCCATATTCCATGTGTGTGCATATGTAATAAATTCCGTGTGAAAATATTATGATTCAAGGGGAGTAATCTTTAAACCCTTATAAAGCTTAGTATAAAGATTGCGCTCATCAGAGTACAACATTATACCACGTGAATCGCGTACGATATACGCATATTTGTTCTTCTGCACATTCATGTAAAGAACTTCATCAACGTTGAGCTCCTTGGCTTTTACCTTGGCAACGCTGACGCTGAGCGGCTCTAACTTGTACTTTTTAATTGCCTGCTGAACTGTCATAATCTACACCTCCATTGATAAATGATCATAACGTGCTTTAGTAACTATCTACAGT
>CAVCCL010000109.1:0-24190 GCA_963600665.1 Bifidobacterium catenulatum
AAAGCCAATGTTCTTTACAGCAAATACATATCCGGTGAATATTTCAAACGTAAAAAAGATTGTTTAAATTTTATAGAATTGGAAGAAATTTGCAAACGCTATAATTCGCAAACATAAAAACCGCCAGGATACACTCTCGCATATCCTGGCGATTCCTCAATATTTAAAATCGTTCAATCTACATTGCCTTCTTATATATCTCAGCGATCTCCTCCTGTGTGAATACCACAGGATTATTTGCTATGCTGGCAGCCGAAACCTTCATACAGTTCTCAGCCATCCAAGGAATATCCTTCTCCTCGATGCCGAGGTCTGAAAGCTTGACATCAAGATCAAGATTCTTCAGAAGAGTTCTGATCTTCGGTGCCAGATCATCCGCCGTGATACCACCAAATATTCTGGCGATCTTCGCAAACTTGAAGTGATCTCCCTTGTAGGATGCCTCGATGATAACAGGTGTCAGTGCCGCAAGTCCCTTGCCGTGGACTATATCCTTAAGTCCGCTGGCCGGATGCTCCATACCATGTGCCAGTGTAACTCCGGCTGTGTTGATGACCATACCGCCTATGGTGCTGGCCAGTGTTATCTTCTCCCAGCTCTCCTGGGTTCCTCTGCCCTTATATACATCCACAAGATTGTGAGCGATAAGATCGATCGCATACAGTGCAAGTGCATCTGTGAACGGCTGCGAGATCTTTGATGTGTATGCCTCCATGCAGTGACACAGAGCATCGAATCCAACCGCTGCAAGCACGTGCTTTGGCATGGTCTTCATGCAATCCGGATCCACGATGGATACCTTTGCCACGATGGCATTGCATCTGAGCGACTTCTTGTCGCCATTTTCTGGATTTGTAAGAACCGCAAATCCATTTCCCTCGGAACCAGTTCCACAGGTTGTAGGAATAAGTACAAGTGGAAGCGCCGTATCGCTGGCCTTTCTGCCGAATATGTAATCGTTGATGTCTCCATCATTGAGTGCCAGGAATGCTATAGCCTTAGCACAGTCCATGATACTTCCACCACCGATGGCAACTACCACATCACAGCCATTTGCCTTGGCAAATTCTGCGCCCTCCATTGCTGTTGTAGTGAGCGGATTCTGTGCAACCTTGTCGAACAGTGCAGTCTCAAGACCTGCTGCCTTCAAACTGTCATTTACCTTGTCATACAGACCAGACTTCTTCGCACTGCTTCGTCCGGTGACGATGAGTGCCTTCTTACCATATGGTTTTGTGAGTTCACCGGTCTGCGCAACCTTTCCGGTACCAAATGCTATATTTACAGGAAGATTGTAGTTGAATGCGATAGGACGGGCAAATCTGTCTGCGTCCTCCTCTGCCATGACAAGATCGATGGCAGCCTTGACCTCTTCTTCTCTGTCCTCTTCCTCCTCCACGATCTCGTCATCGATGATGACATCGACATGTGAAGCAAACTTTTCTTTATACTTAAGCTTACAAATTACGAAGAATACTCCTCCAAGGAGTGCCCAGCCACCGGCCATGGCCCATTCCTGCCATACAAGAGCACTTCCTGAAGCCGGAATCATATACATTACAACCATGAAGCCTGACATGAGAACTGCAAGGACACCAACCAGCTTATAATGTTTTACCTTGTAAGGTCTCTTCATATCCGGTGCTTTCTTCCTGAGTATCAGGAATGAAAGTGAAACCATGCAATATGCGAGACAGCATCCGAAGTTACCTGCATCAACTATCCATACCAGCATCTTACGTCCTGCAAGAGGGGCAAGAACTGAGAGGAATCCGATGAGATAAAGTGCATTTACAGGTGTCTTGTGCTTCTTGTGAAGCTTTGCAAATGTCTTTGGGATCATGTATGACTCAGCCATTGAGTACATTGCACGGCTTCCTCCGATGAGGAATGAGTTCCAGCTCGTCACGATACCGCACATACCGCCGACGATGAGAACCTTCGCCATGATGCTGCTGTTGAACGCCTTTGCCATGGCATCGGCTGTTACGAGTCCTGAACCATCCATGGATGCGGCGATCTCAGATGAATTCATGACATAACCTACACCGATGATGATGAGTGCGTAGAATGCAACCGCAAGGACAATCGAGAGGATCATGATCTTACCGATCTTTTTGAGAGGTACGTTGATCTCCTCTGCTGCCTGTGGGATTACATCGAATCCAATGAAGAAGAATGGTGTGGTAACAGCAACTCTGAGGATCGTCTTGAATACCTCTCCTGTTGAATCACCGTTAAACATCTGTCCGTCAAGGTTTGAAGCATCTCCGGTTACAACTGATGCAACTATCAGGAGGATACCTACGCCACCGATCACGACTGTGAGGATCGTCTGAAGCAGGGCTGCGGTCTTGGCACCCTTGATGTTGATAAATGTTATAAAGAGTGCTACCAGTATGGCAACTGCAAGCCATGATGCATAGATATCAAATCCAGCCACCGTATACAGGTAACCCTGAAGGAACTTTGGATAAATGTATGTGATGATAGTTGGAAGCGCGCACGCCTCAAAACAAACAACACTGACATATCCAAGTATGATAGCCCATGTACATATGTAAGAACCTATAGGGCCCATCGCCTTATAGCTGAATACATGCTCACCACCGCACTGAGGCATGGCTGCTGTTAGCTCTGCATATGTGAGTCCTACGAAGAATACCATCACACCGCCAAGTGCAAATCCGATGGCCGCTCCGATTACTCCACCTCTCGTGATCCAGTCGCCCGAGGATACTACCCAGCCCCAGCCGATCATGGCTCCAAAGGCTATTACCAGTATGTCCCAGGCAGAAAATACTTTATCAAATTCTGATTTTTTTCCTGCCATAATATCATCCTTTCTAATCCATCCAAGCACACCAGCGCGAGCTTTTCTTAAACTGCTAATAAAAAATGACGTCAGCAAACACATTTCCCGTGTTCATCTGACGCCATTGTCATTTCCCATATTCGCGATGTAGTTGGAATTACGTATGTCTCTTAATTCACAATTTCTTTTATTATGTCTAATCCTCAAATCTCAGATCTATCATCTGAAGTATGTATTTTGCCGTCTTTTCAAGACCAAGTACACTGGAGTCTATCATCATGTCTCGCATGCTGCAGTCTCTCATGTCTCCGCCGGTCATGTAATTATATCTGGAACTGAGCATTCCGTCATTGTACTTGACCAACTCGGCAGCCTCATCATGCTTGAGTCCTTTCTTCTCCATGACGTACTGTATCCTCTTCTCTGTCGGTGCATATATGAATAAGTTCAGGCAGTCCTCCCTGTCCTTGAGTATATAATTACTGCACCGGCCTATGATCACACAGGAGGAATTCTCAGCAAATTTATTGATAACCTCAAACTGCTTATAAATAACCCTATTTGTAAGATTTGCATATCTCGGACCAAAGCTCGTGTCAAATTCATACTTGACTGTCTCACCCTGATCCGCCTTCTTGACAAGATCTCTGTCAACGCCTATCTCCTCGACAACCTTATCTATAAGGTCTCTGTCGTAATACTCAACTCCGAGGGATTTCGCTATCATCTTGCCTATCTCTATTCCGCCGCTGCCGTATTCACAGCCGACGGTCACAACAAAATGTTTCATCTACATCGCTCCTTCCAGGGGCTTCGCGCTTCCCCTATTTACTTAACTCTGCCACTGCATCTGTGATGATCTCAACAGCTTTATCACACTGCTCCTCGTTCACGATAAGTGGTGGGATCATACGGATTATATGAGCTCCAATCGCTGTGATGAGAAGCTTTCTGTCGAGACATCCATGCTTTACATCCACACCACCGATCGTATCATCGAACTCAACACCAACCAGGAGTCCCTGATGTCTTACTTCCTTTACATGTGGGATCTTCTCAAGCTTTGCTGCGAAGTAATCTCCCATCTTCTTTGCATTTCCTGCAAGGTCTCTGTCAAGCAGCTCATTTACCTCTGCAAGTGCTGCTGCACATGATACAGGGTGTCCACCAAATGTTGTTCCATGTGAACCAGGTGTAAATGCCTTTGCAACCTCTTCTGTTGCACATATAGCTCCAATTGGCATTCCGCCGCCGAGGGCCTTTGCCATGGATACGATATCCGGCTTGATTCCGTAATTCATGTATGACATGATATTTCCTGTTCTGCACCATCCTGTCTGAACCTCGTCTATAAGGAGAAGCATGTCGTTCTCATCACAGAACTCTCTGAGTCCCTTCATGAATTCCATCGTTGCAGGATGTACACCACCCTCGCCCTGTACAGGCTCAACCATGATCGCTATTGTGTTTTCTGTGCATGCATCCTTGAATGCCTGAAGGTCATTGTATGGAGCATATGAGAAGCCGTATGTCATAGGACCGAATCCTACCTGACAGCCATTTCCCGGCTGACCTGTTGCTGACATGGCGCCAAATGTTCTTCCGTGGAAGCCCTGCTTTGCAGTTACGATATGGTAACGGTTTGGACCATACTTCTCAATACCATACTTACGTGCCATCTTGATCATGGCCTCATTGGCCTCTGTTCCTGAGTTCTGGAAGAATATCTTGTCCATTCCAATGGTCGTACAAACCTTCTCAGCAAGCAGTGCCTGTGGAATTGTGTAAGGATAGTTGAATGTGTGCATGATATCACCGACCTGATCCTTGACAGCCTCGACAACCTTCTCATTGCAGTTACCTGCGCTGTTTACTGCGATTCCGGCATAGAAATCAAGATATCCGTTGCCGTTCTCATCATATATGTACATGTCCTTTGCTGTCTCAGCGAGGAAATCGAAACGCTCATATGTCTCGATCATGTACTTATCTACCTTGTCCTTGATGTCCTGAAATGTTAATCCTGTGTCTTTTAATTTCATAATCCTTACCTCCACTACATTTGTAAAATCAGAAGAATCATGGTGCCGGATCGGTTTTGTCCCCAAGCATCAAAAAAGGCAAAGGAGACTGCGGACGAATGTTCGTCCAGGCTCCTTTGCCTTGAATTCTTGTTCTTTATATTTGACATGTTTAAGATACCACTCAATATAATACATGTCAACACCTTTTCTTAATTTTCTTAAGATTGGCTTATTACCTGATTTTGTTTGTATTGGCATGCACTTTAGAACATTATTTTATTGAACATATTGTGCAATATATTGAACAAGCGATAATTCTTTTCAACCACATCGTGCGTACAATATTTTGCACTCAATACCGCTCATGTTTTCACGTTAGTGATAATCCAGGAATACACATATACAGCTCACCTTTTCATTTCCATCGTTGCTGTACACATGAACCTTGTCGGTCTCGAACCTGTATATCTGGTTCTTGCCAACCTTCTGTTTTGTATCACCAGCCTCAACAGTCAGAACCCCCTCTGTCACCGACAGATACTCTCTTGTCTTCTCACCATGTGAACCGCTGACATATGCACCTCCCGGCTCAATGTCAATACGGTATATCTCCACCTCATGGCTGTCCTCATATGGGAAGCACGTCCACACCTTGTATTGTCCCTTTGCCTCCTTTATCGGAACAAGCTCCTCGGGATCCACAAGGCAGGCCTCCATGGGCGGTGGATCGATAAGTTCATGAAATTCAACTCTGAGACCACTGGCAATCTTGCCCATGACACCCAGAGACGGATTCGCAGTACCCTTCTCTATCTGTGCCAGCATGCTCTTACTGACACCGGTTTGCTCAGACAGCACATCCAGACTCATGCCTTTGGAGGTCCTCATTCTATTCAGATTCACAGCAACATTATGTGATAAATAATCCATAGCAATCCTCCCGCTTACATATGCCCACTTGTGACATATTATGTCCTATATCTCTGTCTTTTTCAACCTTAACCACACATCAGATACGAGTTGGACGCCAGCAGCTTACTTAGATGCTGCCTCCACTGCTGCCTCAAAGATATCAAGACCGGCTTCAAGCTGCTCATCTGTGATAACAAGTGGCGCAAGGAATCTTATGACATTGTTGTAGGTTCCAGCTCCCTCAACCAGCAGGCCACGCTTCCAGCACTCGGTGATGACCGCAGATGTGAGCTCAGGTGCAGGCTCCTTAGTCTTCTTATCCTTGACAAACTCTATGCCGACCATTCCGCCGAGTCCTCTGACATCGCCAACACACTCATACTTCTCCTTGAGCTCATTGTATCTTGCCACAACCTTCTCTCCGATCTCGCATGAACGACCTGCAAGGTTATCTCTCTCCATGATCTCGATAGTCTTGAGCGCTGCAGCACAGGCAAGTGGATTTCCACAGTATGTACCGCCTATCGTTCCGGGAGCGACAGCCTCCATGATCTCTGATCTTGCGATGATGGCTGACAGCGGTACACCTGCTGCTATAGACTTTGCTGTAGCTATGATATCAGGCTGTACACCTGCCTCCTGCCAATATACGCTGGCAAATATCCTTCCTGTCCTGCAGAAGCCGCTCTGTACCTCATCTGCGATAAGAAGGATTCCATTGTCATCACAGAGCTTTCTGACAGCCTTTACCCACTCGATAGGTGCAGGTATAAAGCCTCCCTCGCCCTGAAGTGGCTCTACAACAACCGCTGCGATGGTATCTGCGGCTGCGCACTGCTCAAATACATCTGTCAGTGACTTCATATAATAGTCAAGGGCTGCCTCCTGTGGCATTCCCTCAGGATTCCTGTAGTAATATGGGAACTGTGCCCTGAACACTCCATTTGCAAGCTCACCCATACCCTTTGCATAGGCCTTCTTGGATGTCATAGCCATTGTGTAATGTGTTCTGCCGTGGAAAGCTCCGGAGAATACTATGATGTTCGGTCTCTTTGTAAAGCTCTTTGCAACCTTTACAGCATTCTCATCAGCCTCAGCTCCACTGTTTGCGAAGAACACTTTCTTCTCGTCACCCTTTACCGGTGCGATGGAAGCAAGCTTTTCAGCGAGTGCCACATATCCCTCATGGGTTACAACGTTGAACATGCCGTGGAAATATTTGTCGGCCTGCGCCTTGACAGCCTCAACGACCTCAGGCTGGGAGAAGCCGATATTCAGAACTCCGACACCTCCTATCCAGTCGAGGAACTTGTTGCCATCCACATCCTGTATCATAGCACCTTCACCCTTGTCTATAACGACCGGATACGCACATCTGATGGCTGATGGCACAGCCTTCTCTCTTCTCTTTATAACCTCTGCTGCCTTTGGTCCCGGCAGTGTCTCTGTGATTATCTCTGGCAAATCTGTTCTAAGCATAATTTTGTCCTCCTTATATATTGTCTGATTCTTATAAATGTATTGCCGAAGCCCATTTGCAGAAAAACTTATTTTTCTGTCATTCGGGCTCCTTGTTCTCTTTCTGCATATAGAATCGCACAACCGGAGGTGTTATACCATATTCGCCAGGCACAAAATATTAGAACATGTTTGTGCTCATAGCACATTTTCAACATTGACACAGGTCTAATACACAGCGATAATAATATATAATGTGCTTTTTAGAGGACAATATATGTGCGTGTAATACAGGGAGGGACACTGACATGGCCATTTTTCTTAGAGATCTGTACTATGATACCAAACGTAAATACAACCTTAACCTGATATCCGGCGGAAAGGGAATGGAGAACATCGTAAGCTGGGTATACATATCAGAGGATATATCCACATCTACATTCCTGAACGGAGGAGAACTGATCATCACAACGGGTGTGACCTCAGGCGAGCGTGAGGACTGGCTCAGGGCATTTATCAAGGAACTCATAAAGAGAGGAACCTGCGGACTCATTCTGAACACCGGCAGATATATATTTGAGGAGGACATAACCGACGAGATCGTCCGACTGTGCCACCGATATTCGTTCCCGCTGTTCACCATGCCATGGGACACAAGGATATTCAATATAACCCACGACTACTACAACAGGATATTTGAAGATTCCAGGGATGACGGCAACATGACCGCAGCATTCCAGAATATTCTCATGGGGAATGCACTGACCGACGAGCAGTCTGGCACAATAAGAGACTCCGGATTCAACAATGGCTACTACAACGTTCTGTCCATCGATACAGAGGCAACAGATGAGTTCATGTATATCCTGCAGAAGGTCTGCAACAATACAGATCTTGTCTTTCATGCATTTGTGTATGATGGCAATCCAACAGTCATCCTGAGGTGCCCTTCCTCCGGCTCCATCGCAGACAAATGCAGCGATATCGCTGAGTCTCTGGTGGCAAGATTCCCGGGTCGCAGCATACATATGGGGTCCGGAAGCCCGGTTCTGTCCCTGACAGAGCTTCCCCAGAGTTACCGCCGTGCAGTGTCCGCAAGGGAATTTGCCGCAGACAACATATACTGTGATTACAACAGCCTCGGATTCCTGCGGATCCTTCTGGAGGTCGATGATGCACGGCTCATTCACTCATTTGTCACAGAGCAACTTGGCGGGGTCATAGAGTATGACAAAAACCATCACTCAGCCCTGACGGACACCCTGTACGAATATCTGAAGTGCAGCGGCAGTGTACAGCACATCTCCGAGGAAATGTTCTGTCACAGGAATACGATAAATTACAGGCTCAGGATAATAAAAGAAGAGCTGGAATATGATCTCTCCGATGCGGAGGTCAGATTCCAGCTCATGGCCGCGTATAAACTCAGAGAGATAAGCAAAATGTAACTCTCTCCGATCATTCTGATTACATAAAATGTGCGTACACCGACGCAAGTATAACCGTAAGTATTCCAGTGACAGCTATCGACAGGCTGCTCATCGCCCCTTCAACCTCGCCAATCTCCATGGCCTTGGCAGTTCCGATGGCATGGGCCGATGATCCCAGGGCAAGTCCCTTGGATATAGGCTCTTCGATACGGAATATCTTGAAAACTATCTCTCCGATTATGTTGCCGATGACTCCGGTCACAACTATGACCGCAACCGTGATGGTCACATAACCGCCAAGCTCCTCGGACACGCCCATTCCTATGGCTGTGGTGATTGACTTTGGAAGAAGTGTCACATAGTCCTTGTGGGACAGTCCCATGACCTTGCACAACACAAGAACCGTGGTAAGGCTTGTTATGACTCCGGCAACTATGCCGCCCAGCACAGCCTTATAATTATGCTTCAGCAGCTCCCACTGTTCATAGAGCGGGATGGCAAGACACACCGTTGCGGGTGTCAGGAACCAGCTCAGATATTTTGCACCCTCATTGTACACATCGTAATCCACATCTGCCACCACAAGCACCACAATGGTCACTATGATGGACACCAGCAGCGGATTCAGTATAGCTATCTTCAGTTTCTTCTTAAGTACACTTCCAAACATATATGCAAGGAGGCTTATAGTCACCCCTGCAAATATGGACGATTCAAACAGATCACTCATTTTCCGTCTCCTTCTTCCTGTCTCTTCTTATTATAAGCTGTGATACCCAGCCAGCCGCCAGCATAACCGTGATGATGACGACCACCGTTATGATGCTCACCGGCACCAGCACAGGTTTGAGCGTACCCCAGGATGACATGAGACCCACACCAGCCGGAATGAACATTACCGGCATGATCTCTATCAGAAATTTGCCCACGCTCTTCACATCATCCAGCTTGATGATCTTGGTCTGCAGGCAAATGAACATAATGACCATTCCATATATGCTCGCCGGGATTGGGAGCGGAACTATGTATTTAAGTATCTCACCGATAAATGAGATTGCCAGGATTATCAGAAACTGTTTTAAATATTTCATCTTTATGTCTTCTTTCTATAAAATATATCATGCACCTGTGGAACGATTGTGCACATTGGGGACATGTATGATTACATACAACCCTCAGCATACAGGATTGTTTTCATAAAAAAGGAGGTTCGATATACAGATACACTCACTCTGTATATTCAAACCACCCTTTAACCCTCTGCTTATTATATTCTCACTCAGATTTTATTCAATAGAATATCCTGCATTTTCTAAATTTTGATAAAAATAACAAAATTTCCAGTTCAAGATGAAACTTTTTCGTAAATGTTCCTACCGATAATTATATGCCAAACTATTTCCGCCTACGAATTCTTCATGATCACCGTGTTCACGATATCCGCCGCATGCTCGCATACATCCATACAATTCTCTATGCAGGCATAAATGCTTCTCCACACCACAACAGTCCGGAGGTCGCTCTCACCGTACAGCCTGTGCATATTCTCCACATACAGCCTGTCACCCTGCTCCTCAAGATCATTTACCCTTATTATGCTTTGCTCGATGGTCTTTGAGCTCTTAAACCTTTTCAGCTCTCCGATGACATCCTGAAGAGCCTTGATACACTCAAGCAGCAATTCTACCATCTGAGGCACATCGTCTCTGATGGAGTCCACGTTGCACATGTATATCTGCAGAAGCACATCCTCAACTGCGTCTGTTATATCATCCAGATAGTTTGACAGCGCCACCAGATCCTCTCTCTCAATAGGCGTGATAAATGCCTGGCTGAGCACTGTCATCATCTTGTGTTTCTTGCCATCAGCCCTCTGTTCAAGTTCATGCATGCGGTCAAGATTTTCCTTCATAGTATCCACCGAGAAATCGGTGACTACATTCTTCAGAAACTCCGCAGCCTGATATGAGATCTCCACACAAGTATTCAGATTCTTAAAATAAAACTCGTCCTTTTTCTTCTTCATAATATTTTCTCCTTATAATCAAAACTACCCCAGCCACACGATCAGCAGCTTTGCCATGCCGTATCCTATGACACCACATCCCGGGAATGTGAGCACCCAGGCAAGCACCATGTCCCGCACCACCTTGAGGTTGATCGCGGACGCTCTCTTCTCAGCCCCCACGCCCATGATCGCTGTTGTCTTCACATGGGTGGTGCTTACCGGTATTCCGAATACTGTAGAGAGCAGGATACAGAGCGCCGCCGACAGGTCAGCCGCAAAGCCCTGATATTTTTCAAGTTTTACCATATCCATACCGACAGACTTTATGATCTTCTTTCCCCCGATGGATGTTCCAAGTCCCATGACAACTGAACAAAGTATCATCATCCAGATCGGGATCGTCACGTTCTCAGCGCTGCTCTGTCCATTTACAAGGAAGAGTCCCAGCAGAAGAACTCCGAGGAACTTCTGACCGTCCTGTGCGCCGTGCATAAATGCCACAGCCGCCGAACCTGCCACCTGCGCCTTGGAGAAGAAATCATTTGTCTTTCTCCTGTCGAGGTGATAACAGATCACCGTGAGCAGCTTGCACACCACAAATCCAACCACAAAACCGAGTATAGTAGACAGCACCAGCCCGTAAATAACCTTTATCCACTCCGACGGATTGACACCATCAATTCCCCCCTGAAGCGCAATGGCCGCTCCTGTAAGTCCCGCTATCAGCGCATGGCTCTCACTTGTGGGTATGCCAAATGCCCAGGCCCCCACCGCCCATATGACGATGGCAGTCATCGCGGCGCACAGCGCGATCATAGCCGAGTCTGTGTCGCCGCCGAAATTCACCATGTTCTTGATCGTCATGGCAACCTTTGAATTGACCAGCGACATCAGAAGTACGCCGAGAAAATTGCATATGGCCGCCATGATTATAGCCTTATCCACATCTATACATCTGGTGGACACGCACGTCGCTATAGCATTTGGCGCATCCGTCCAGCCATTTACCAAGATAACTCCAAGTGTCAGCAGAACGGCGATCAGCAGCGCCGGATGACTCACCACCTGCTCTGCAAAGTACGAAAATGTAATATTCTCCAGCATGTCTATCTCCTTTTTCCCCTTATAACCTTGACGCTCTGTATTATCACCGTCGGCGCAAATGCCAGCCCTGCTATCTCAAGAACTGATACCACTGGCAATGTGACAACACTAAACATACTGTGAAGTCCCGGTATGAACAGAACCGCCGCAAGGAGCAATACTCCTGCTACAAATGCATAGATGCTGTATTTGTTCGACTTAAAGCCGAGCTCAAATATAGACTCATCACTTCTGCAGTTGAATCCATGGAAAAGTCTGGAAAGAGTCAGCGTTGCAAATGCCATGGTCGTAGCCTTTGCCGAACTATCTGCAAGTCCAAGATGAAATGCCGTCATGGTCGCTATGGCTATCAGCAATCCCTCCGAGATCATCTTCGCCATAAAGTCAGACGTCATTATACCCTTCTTCGGATCTCTCGGTTTCTCCGATAACAGTGATGGATCTGCAGGTTCCATTCCTATGGCCAGTGCTGGAAGTGAATCTGTCAGCAGATTGATAAACAACAAATGTACAGGTGCAAATGGTACAGGCAGGGCTGCTATAGATGTGTAGAGCACTGCAAGTATTCCAGCCGTGTTTCCTGAGAGCAGGAAAAGTATCGCATTCTTTATGTTTCTGTATACATTTCGTCCATTTGACACAGCCTTGATGATGGTAGCAAAGTTGTCATCAGACAGTATCATAGCCGCAGCGTCCTTGGACACCTCCGTACCAGTGATTCCCATGGCAACTCCTATGTCTGCCTTCTTGAGCGCAGGGGCGTCATTGACACCGTCACCTGTCATGGCGACTATGTTGCCGTTCTTCTGCCAAGCATCTACTATCCTTATCTTGTTCTCCGGCGACACCCTGGCGTATACAGATATCTTTGTTATGTCTCGTGCAAGCTCCTCATCAGACAGAGCGTCAAGCTCCTCTCCTGTGAGTGCCATGTCACCATCCTCATATATTCCGATCTGTTTGGCTATTGCAACCGCCGTGATCTTATGGTCTCCGGTTATCATGACCGGCTTTATGCCCGCACGCCTTGCATCGGCAACCGCTGCCACAGACTCAGGACGCGGCGGATCTACCATGGACACAAGTCCAAGAAATGTAAATCCATACTCTGCATCCACATCCAGAACCTCGTCACTTTCCTTGTATGCAAATGACAGCACGCGGAGACCGTTCTCCGAGAATGCCTTGTTCTGAGCCTTGATCTTTGCCCTTTCTTCATCTGTCATAGGCCTGATCCCGTCGCTGTATCTCACGCTCACGCACCTGTCAAGCAGAACATCAACTGCCCCCTTGGTGAGTATGGTCGGCACTCCATGGAGCATGTATTTTGTACTCATGAGCTTTCTGTCTGAGTCAAATGGAACCTCCTCCATTCTGTTCATACAGTCTCTGAGTATGTCTTCTTTCAGACTCCACGTCATATCAACTGCAGGTACTGAACTTCCTGCATCTATCCGGCCGCCTGCCACGATAGACCTTATTGACTTCATCAGGCCGCCTGACTCAATAGCCTTCTCTGCACCTTCTTCCTCAGTCTTTGACATCATGTGAACTTTGCGGAACATCTCAAGCAGAGCGTACTCCGTTGGGTCGCCAATTCCTTTCCCGTCAACAATACTTGAATCATTTGTCAAAACTGAATCGTAGAGAAGGTATCTGTGGAGCTGATCTCTTATATCAAGCTCCTCCGGCTTATAGAGCCTGCCATCCACATATATCTCCTGCACAGTCATCTTGTTCTGAGTAAGCGTTCCGGTCTTATCTGAACAGATGACCGACACACAGCCAAGACTCTCAACTGCCTTGAGGTTTTTGATGATAGCATTCTCCTTCGCCATCTTCTGTGTTCCAAATGCCTGGACTATAGTAACTATGGAGCCAAGTGCCTCCGGTATGGCTGCAACCGCCAGAGCAACAGCGAACATCATAGAATCCAGCACCGCCATCTTCCTGTAGATGCAGAGGACAAATACCAGCGCACAAATTATCATGATAAATGCCGCAAGTCTTGCACTGAATTTGTCAAGACTCTCCTGAAGCGGAGTCTTTCTCTCCTTTGCTGCATTCATAAGTCCTGCGATCTTGCCTAGCTCTGTGTCCATTCCGGTTCCGGTCACAAGCACCTCGGCGCGGCCGTAGGTTACAAGGCTTCCCGAATACACCATATTTGTCCTGTCCGCAAGTGGCACGGATCCTTCTATGACTGCATCGCTCTTCTCAACATTTGTCGATTCTCCGGTGAGCGAACTCTCATTTACCTGGAGCGAGAAATTCCTGAGTATCCTTCCATCGGCAACTATCATATCGCCCGCTTCAAGCAGAACGATATCGCCCGGAACTATCTCGCGGGATGGAAGCTCCTGCTTCACTCCGTCTCTCATAACCTTTGCATTTGGGGATGAAAGCTGCTTCAGACTGTCAAGCGAACGCTCAGCTTTCACATGCTGCACTGTTCCCAGCACAGCGTTCATGACGAGCACCGCCAGAATGACTATGGTACTCTCGATATTGTCAGAAAACATAGATATGACCGCTGCTATGATCAGTATGATCACCAGCAGATCACAGAACTGGCTGAGGAACACCTGTAAGGTACTCTTCCTCTTGCCCTCCTGGAGAACATTTTCTCCCTTCTCACTGCGGATCTCCTCCGCACGCTCCGTAGATAATCCACGGCTGTCTGTCTTGAACTCTTTCAGCAATTCGTCACCGGAACAGTTCCATAAATTCTTCTCTGTCATACACACCAGACTCCTTTTCTTCTTGATCTCTGTCAACAGGTTATGTGTGTCATGCAAAGAAAAAGGAACGAGACCTTCATTGCATGATAAACACACAATAAAAGTCTCGTTCCTCTCAAGTTCTATATACACTACTATATATACTCCGAAAGTGTGCGTCCCGGTCTCCTGCACGGGTATGTTCCAGCCAGAAAACGTGATGACGAGATCGCACAACATCTTATAACCGATGCGAACTACTCCCTGATATTTCCGACATAGTAACACGGGAACCCTCTGGTTGTCAAAGGATTCCCGGCTACTATTTGGTAAAGAATTTATAAACTTCTAATTCAGGGCATCATAACCGCTTTCCTTTGTACGGATCTTGGTTGCGGTACGGATCTCATAGCTGAATATCTTGCCGTCTCCGACCTCGCCTGTATATGCCGCCTTCTGGATAGCCTCGATGGTCTTCTTCTCCCATTCCTCGGATGACACAACTATCTCAAACTTAATCTTCGGCTGCATCACCACATCGACCTCCGTACCACGGACAAGCTTCTTATATCCTCTCTGTGTTCCACATCCCATGACCTGGGATACTGTAATTCCATTTACATCTATAGCGTTCAGTGCTTCCTTGACGTCCTCAAAGACTTCCTCGCGCACGATAGCCTCAACCTTTATCATCATAACAGATCTCTCCTTCCTTATTCCTAAATCTATCTATGCCAATACACAGGCAATTCAAACATCATAACCTATATCTAGTTGAGATTGCCGTTCTATGAATCAAGTCCGTTAAATGTTGGATATGCACTCTCGCCATGCTCTGAGATATCCAGACCTACCTTCTCCTCTCTGTCTGTTACACGGAGCGGTGTGAAGAGTCTCACGATTCCGAGACAGATAAGTGTTCCGACTACGGCTACAGCGATCGTAACCACTATACCTACAAGCTGAACAAGGAACAGATGTACATCGCCGAATACCAGACCATCCCAACGTGCTACACTGTTGATCGAGCTCTTTGCAAATAATCCTGTTGCAATACCTCCCCAGATACCGCCGATACCATGACATCCAAATGCATCAAGTGCATCGTCTATCTTCAGCTTACCCTTCAGGAATGATATTGTAAAGCAGCAGATCGGGCTGACAAGTGCGCCGATGATGAATGATGACCAGATTGGAACAAATCCTGCACCAGGTGTTATAGCCACAAGACCGACTACAAGACCTGTTGATGCACCGACCAGTGTAGGCTTTCCATCCTTTATCACATCTATTATCATCCATGAGATCATTGCGCTGGCACTGGCAACTGCTGTTGTCATGAATGCATGTGCTGCAAGACCATTTGCGCCGAGGGCACTTCCGGCATTGAAACCGAACCATCCAAACCACAGGATGAATGCACCGAGTGCTACAAATGGAACGTTGTGAACTCTGTATGCTGTGTTCTCGTATCCCTTTCTTCTTCCAAGGATGATAGAGAATACAAGGGCGCTCACACCTGAGCTTATATGTACTACATTTCCTCCTGCGAAATCAACTGAACCGATCTCTCCGAGGAAACCACCCTGGCCCCATACCATATGAGCCATTGGGTAATAAACGATGATCGACCAGAGCATGATGAAGAAGAACAATGCCTTGAACTTCACACGTCCGACAAGTGAACCGGTGATAAGTGCCGGTGTGATCATTGCAAACATCATCTGAAATGCAACGTATACAAGGTGAGGTATATTGTCCGCATAAGGACCTGCCTCATCCATCTTTATTCCGTTAAGTGCGAACCACTTGAGGTCTCCTATAACACCTCCGTGGTTAGTGCCGAATGAGAGTGAGTAGCCGAACAGCACCCACATTACAACTGAAAGTCCCATGATGGCCGTACATGCCATGATGGTATTTACAACATTTTTCCTCCTTACGAGGCCTCCGTAGAAGAATGCAAGTCCGGGTGTCATGAAGAACACCAGAGCCGCACAGATCATAATAAAACCAGTATCTCCCGTATTCATAGTTTCTTCCTCCTTAACTTTTACTCACCCGAAGGATGCGATATCTCATTCTCCCGGTACTACATACGCGAAAAGGCGCCAAACGAATCTTCTCGATTCATTTGACGCCTTTGTCGTGATTTATAATAGCAGACTTCAGAAAATAATGCAAGAGGTAATTTCAAATTGTTTTTCTCAAGCCTTTTTATTATTTTTATGAAGTTTCTTAACCAAATCTTTATTTTAGCTTCAACTGCGATATGCAGGTCTTTTAACCGGGAGCAGTCTGATACCCGCAGGTACACCGGCAGTCATCGCACATGCCCTCTCATATATCTCAGCCAGTCTTTCGCCCACAGCATCCAGTCTTCTGTGTTCAGCAACCTCCCTGCCCTGCTTCACAAGCGACGGCAGACCATTCTCCAGCATACCATCTATCCTGTCCTCAAATGCCACAAGAGTGCTGTCCTTATATACATCTTTTCCATCTGTGAGCCAGTCTGAATACACCGGTATATCCCTGAGAAGTATGGGAATCTGCATCGATAATGCCTCAAGCACAACTATCCCCTCCGTCTCCTCCTTTGACAGAAACAGGAAAAGATCACTTCCAGCATACGCATCCCTGAGTTGTTCCTTCTGCGCATATCCCGCAAATGTGAGGTTTGGGATTTTCTCCTCCATTGCCTTGCGGATCTTTCGCGGCACCAGCCTCATATTGGTACTACCAAACCAGATAAATTTGTACTGGGGCATTTCCTTTGCAAGCTCTATAAAATCAAGGATCCCCTTTCTGTCTATAGGAAGCCCGACAGACATGATCACCTTATCGTTCTCTTTGTACCCATATCTCTTGCGGAATCTGCTGCCGTCAGCATTTGCCCTGTTATAATAATCCGTGTCTATACCGTTTGACACCGCCTCTATATCACTGTGAATACCATATGATCTGAGGAGTTTTTTTGAGTATTCTGTCGGGGTTACTATCACGTCCGCAGTGCTGTAGCAGAGCTTTATCCACATTCCAAACAGCCTTGAGAACATATTGGATCCTATATATGAGTTGCGGAAATCCTCTCTGGTGGAATGGGCATGATATACAACCCTGACATGCTTAAGCCTTGCTCGGATCGCCATCAACAGGGAGCCGGGGAAAACTGTATTTATATGAATTATATCCGCGTCATCCAGATTCTCCACAAGCTCTATCCCATTCATATCCGCCGCCTGTCTCTGATGATATATGGCTCTGCCAACTCCACTTTTCTCTATCATATACTGCATCCCTGAGTAATAATAAACCTTCATATGTGAAACCTCTCTTACATTTGTTATTATCCGACAAGTCTTAACACCGACTGGAATATCTTGTCCAGTCCTATGCTGTACAGGAAGATCGCGGCTGGCTTGCCAAGGAGTATGATCGTTGTAAATTTCTTCACAGACATGCTGCTTATTCCCGCCAGATAACACAGGAAATCATCTGGCGCCACTGGAAGAAAGATGAGAAGCGCAAACAGCTTCTCAAACTGATTCTCTTTCAAGAGGTACTTACTGTACTTTGCAAAAAATTTTCCACCCGTCATATCCATCACGAACTGCCTGCCAAATCTTCTGGCGATAAGAAATGCACATACAGAGCCTATGCATATTCCTGTATAATTAAGAATAAATCCAATGACCGGCCCCCAGAATATCACTCCATATACACACCCCACCGCACCTGGAAGTATGGGTATGACCACCTGCACTGCCTGGATCACCACGAATATCAATGGCCCCCATATGCCA
Source organism: Bifidobacterium catenulatum (assembly GCA_963600665.1). Taxonomy (GTDB): domain Bacteria; phylum Bacillota; class Clostridia; order Lachnospirales; family Lachnospiraceae; genus Coprococcus. The sequence continues at coordinate 18,275 of CAVCCL010000109.1, forward strand.
CAGGCATTCAGGAAATCACTCATTTTCTGCTGATCTGTGAATATGCCCTGCCTGTATCCTATGATGGTCAGGATCACTGTGCATATGGTGCACAGGATGATCGCTGTCTTTTTTAACTTGTCCAAATTATCCCTGATCCTGAACATGACTACATATCTCCTTACGAAATACCTATACAATTTCCGCGTCTATCAGTTCCTTTATGCTACCTGGGTATGAACATCCATTCCTGAATCACCTGATGCTGTCATACTGACATTTGCCGGAACAGGAATCCTCTCCTTACAGGCCAGAGCTACGGTCTGAACCGCTGGAACAGCCACCTCGTCCGTCTGCCAGAATCTCTCCGTGACCATGGATATCGCCCTTGTGATAAATCTGTAATCCGTATCCGGTCCCGGAGCTGCATCTACATAGCTGTCATGCATATTTCCAAGATATGCAGTTATATCCCCGTCCGCGTCAAGCTTTGACATGTCTACATTTTCTTCTGCTATCATATGGTTGACATAGCTGTGAAACTCCGTCTCATACTGACAATGCTCCCTGAGATTTCCCGGGAATATACTGTTGTGTGGATATGTGAATGAGTCTGCCACATAGTGGACAAGTTTACCAAGAACAAAGCTCCGCCTGAGACTTCCCATTCCGCCACGCTCCAGCTTCCTTGTAAGCTTCTCCATATACCTGATGACATTCTCATAATTGTGCCCTCTCAGTTTTTCTTCACCATGTATGCTTCCCCTGAGATAAGTCAGCATATTGATATCCGGTTCAATACTTCCAAATATAAATAAAGCCTTCTGAAGCTTCGATTCTCCAGAATCCATGTGATCCATGATATATCTGCTCAGATTCATATGATCTGCTGTCCTCATATTTAACGCCTCCTGTCTGTATTAAGCCACTGTGCACAGCCTGATCATCCTTACATGTACCGGCTGTCTTTCATCTCTTCCACCACTGTTTATAGTGTAAACAACAGATATAAAATCCACAGGAAGAAACTATAAATACTTTCTAAATAGACCGTAAAATATTCAGAAATTGGCGGATATCCTTACAGACAGAACATGGGCGGGCACCTCATACGGCGCCCGCCCACGTTAAACTCATGTGTATATTTGCTTTTTACATATTGAGCCTGTATCCGGCTCCCCAGACCGTCTCAATGATCTTCGGGTTCTTGGGATCATCCTCTATCTTCTCACGGATACGATTGACATGCACTGTGACTGTTGCACTGTCACCCACGTAATCGTAGCCCCATATCTTCTCGAACAAGTCCTCCTTGGAAAACACAATATTTGGATTCATGGCAAGGAACTTCAGCAGCTCAAATTCTCTGTGAGGGAACTTGAGCTCCTCACCGTCCTTGTACACTTTCCAGCTCTTCATATGTATGCTGACACCGCCTATATTCACGATATCCTCTCCATTTTCCTTATCTGTCCCAGCCTCCTGTACATTTCCCGGATGACCGGCATGGGTGAGTCTCTCATACCGCCTCAGATGTGACTGGACCCTGGCAACCAGCTCCGCAGGGTCAAATGGCTTGGCGATATAATCATCTGCGCCCAGACCAAGCCCCCTTATCTTGTCTATCGTCTCAGTCTTGGCAGTTACCATCAATATCGGAATATCTACCTTATCCCTGATCTCCCGGCATATGTCATATCCATTTGTCCCAGGAAGCATGAGGTCAAGTATGAGGAGAGAATAATCCCCTGATATGATCATATCTGCCACACCATGGCCATCATTCTTCGTCTCAACCTCATATCCGCTTATCTCAAGGTAATCCCTCTCAAGCATTGCTATCTCTTCATCATCTTCTACTATAAGTATCTTTGACATACGTTATTTCCTCCCAGTGTGCTCCTTCACCCACTGCATACCGAGCACCAGCGCCACGCCTATCAGCAGGGCTATGACCTGTATATGTGATATGCCAAGTGGAGCCTTGGAAACCTCTAGAGTTGTCGGTCCCATCACTATCGCATAGAATGATCCGATCATCATTCCCAATATCATATATATAGTCTGTGACCTGTATTTTTCAAGACATACTTTTATGATCTTCACAACTGTTACTGCTCCGGCTATAACTCCGCAGCCGAAGAATATAAGGTTCGGCATGTACGCGAGTTTAAGAGACAGAACACCTTTGACCGCCGTTATAACTGGTATATATGCACCGAATATCAGCAGCAGTGTTGATCCGGATATACCGGGAAGAAACATTGCCGATATTGCCACCATTCCGATAAAGAACAGTTTTATACCTGTTCCTATGGAGAACTGGCTGAGGTCCATGGCTGAACTTCCGATATGTCCATTTGCCCAGGTTATACCTGCCACAAGAGCTATTCCTATTATACAGAATAACAGCCCTTTTTTCACCTCACTTATGCTTTCTTTTTCTTCTTTTATTATGAGTGGTATTGCTCCGGCGATGAAACCTATAAACAGTGAGCTCACTCCGTATATATGGCTCTGGAACATTGCCGAGAGGACTATGACCGCAAGCACCATGCCGATGGTCCAGCCTATTCCAAGCTTTACGAGATACAGCAGCGCCTTTTTCTTGTCCTCCATCCTGCCAAATACAAGGTTGTGGATAGATCCTATGAAGTTGTCATAAAAGCCCATTATAAATGCCACTGTTCCACCGGACACACCGGGCACACTGTCCGCCAGAGCCATGCAGAATCCGTTTACTCCTTCTCTTATCATAAAAAAACCTCCAGTCATGTTTAGTTGTTTATGGTGTCATATTAAATGCACCAACTAAACATCCGGAGGTTATTTTCTAAATAATTTCTAAACATTCTATCTATACCATGGCAAGGAGCAGGGTTCCTGCCGTTATGGTCACCACTCCCACGGCTGCTTTTCGAGTGAGCTTCTCATGGAACACGATTCCAGAGAATGCTATGGTTATGAGCATACTCAGCTTATCTATCGGCACGACCACGCTTGCCGGTCCGTCCTGAAGAGCTCTGTAATAGCACAGCCATGATGCGCCCGTTGCTATACCAGACAACGCTATGAATAAAAGCTCTTTCTTCTCTATTCCCTTTATCTGATGCTGCTTGCCCGATACGAACACCATCAGCCATGCCATGACCAGAACCACCGTGGTTCTTATGGCTGTACCGAGATTGGAGTTGATGTCCGTGATTCCGACTTTCCCAAGTATGGCTGTCAGACTGGCAAATACTGCAGAGAGAACAGCATACAGCAGCCAGCTTCCACTCTGCTTATCTGATTCAGTGGCTTCCGTTTTCTTCTTCGTTATCATCATCATTGTTCCAGCGCCTATCAGCACTATGGAAATTCCCTTGACCCATGTCAGTCCTTCATGGAGAAAGATAAGCGCCAGAAGTATGGTGAGCACTGTGCTCGACTTATCGATCGGAACCACCTTGTTGATGTCGCCCTTCTGAAGTGCTCTAAAGTAACACAGCCAGGATGCACCTGTTGCAAGTCCGGACAGGATAAGGAAGATCAGTGTCTTTCCACTGATATGCGTATCTGCGGTCCATGCTCCTGTGACGAGTACCATCAGCCACGAGAACAGCAGCACCACCACCGTCCTTATGGCCGTCGCCACATCCGAATCAGTATCCTTGATTCCACATTTCGCAAGTATCGCCGTGATTCCCGCAAAGAACGAGGATCCCACCGCAAATAATATCCACATCTCTATGCGCCCCCTGTTTTTCTTTTATCTTCGTATGATTTCTCTGTATATTATACCACTATCAGACTAAACGGAGGCATCCTTATTTTCTTCGCTGCTGCGCGGAAGAGTGATCCTGACTCCGAATCCGTTCCTGCTGTAGGCTTCTATGCTTCCTCCCTGCTGCTCTATGATATATTTGCACACATAGAGGCCAAGGCCACTGCCGTCGTTCTTACTTCCACGGGACTCATCGCCTCTGTAGAACTGCTCAAATACGTGTGGCAGTTTGTCTGAATCGATTCCCTGCCCATTGTCGTATACATCTATCTCTATGTGGTCATCAACTATATCTGTGCGCACACATATCCTGAGATCATCAACATTTGCATACTTGATACTGTTCTCCACAAGATTGTCCAGAACACGCTTGGTCTGCTCCACATCTATGTCGGCTGCCCAGCCGTCCGTCTGAACTTTTGTCTGCTGTCCAGAGTCCGCACCATCCGCGGTCTTCCCTCCTGCATTTATATCTGAATTGCCACCGCTTATAAACTCTATTGCGTATCCCTTGTTCTCGCCTTCCACCGTCTTATCATCAACATAGTGCTCCAGCCACGAGTCCATGTGAACCGGCTTTGGGAAGAATGGCATATTGCCCGTCTCAAGTTTTGAGAAGAAGAACAGCTTCTGAAGAAGCTTCTCCATGTCACATGCTTTTTTGTAGGATATCTCAAGATACTGCCTCTGCTTCTCAGGGGTATGCGCCACGCCGTCAAGCATGCCCTTTATGTAGCCCTTGACCGAGGTCAGAGGGGTTCTGAGATCGTGGGATATACCGGATACCATCTCAGTTCTCGCCTTCTCATACTTCTGGGTCTTCTCTATTCCCTCCTTGAGATGCTGCTGCATGGTGTTAAATGTATCACACACCGGGGCAAACTCATCATTGTGTCCATACTGTATTGGCTCATCAAAGTTGCCTGAATCTATTCTAAGTGCCGCATCTGAAAGCTTATCCACCGGCTCCATGATCCTCTTGATCATCATTCTGGTAAATATCTGGCTGCACAGGAGAAGCCCTGCTATGATGATCATTCCCGCTATAATAAACACGATTATGAACATCTCGAACACACCTCTGTCCATTCCGAGCAGTGATCTCTCTCCATGATAATAAACAGCATATACATTGTACAGATTACCTGCCTTATCGCCCATGACGCCTCTGGCTATGGTGGCATCCTCTATGCTGTACACTCTTACTCTTGAAATATTTTCGGTGTCCATGGGATCTTTCTCAAGCTCCTCTATGCACTCCATTGCGCCGTGTCTGGCATTTGTATATACCCGTTTGTCATTTGCATCTGACACGTAAAGTGTAAAGTCATATGATGACAGCTCGTCACTCAGGGTCTGCCACGAATCTGGCACCTCAGTATCATTCTTCAATATGGATTCAACCTCATATATATTGTCAGGCAGCTCTGCGTTCTGCTTCACAATCCCCATAAATTCATCCTTGAAAAGCATTACGCTGGCACCACCTATGCCGAAAAGGATCAGCAGAGATATGAGTACCATTGCCGTATTGGATATGAATATCTTTCTCTTCATTGACATGCTTCATCGCCCCTTTTACATCTATTCATACACGCACATACTGTGAGTGCAATTCCCGTTCCTATCATCATCCCGGCAAATACATCCGTCGGGTAGTGTACTCCAACATACAACCTGGATAATCCTATGAGGACTGCCAGAACTACCGCTGGCACACCGTATCGCTTTGGTAGCATCCTGAGCATGACAACAGCCGCTGCAAATGAGCTTCCGGTATGTCCCGAAGGGAATGAATAATCCTTCTGGGCACCCACCAGTGAAGTCAGACCTGTTATGACATCGTACGGTCTGGTCCTTGCCACTATATTCTTGAGCAATACATTGTCGATGACCGCAGATGCCGCAAGTGCTATGAGTGCTGCAATTCCGACACGTCTCGTCTTTTTAGGTATCAACATGACAACCGAGGCAATTATCCATACCGCGCCACCATTTCCAAGTGTAGTTATGAACACGAACACTGGATCAAGTATATCATTTCTCACACTGTTCTGTAACCATAACAGGAAATTTCCTTCCGCCGTCAGTAATATTTCAAGCATATGATCATCTCCCTAGTATAATAATGGTGTAGTCAATCAAGACTACTTGGTTAATAAGTTTCTATA
>CAVCCL010000110.1:0-3788 GCA_963600665.1 Bifidobacterium catenulatum
TCTTTGGGGATGCGAAGAACAGGCGTAAGATAAGAAGAAAAATACGAAAGCTCAATATTTTCAAGTAGAAGATGTATGCTGCTGCGACTGAAAGATACCGCAGCAGCATAATTATAAATAGGGGTTGTTTAACTCAAAGGAGGGATAATATGGCCAATACAACAAAGAAAGCTCTTGAGGCATCACTCAAAAAGCTGCTCACTGAGAAGCCATTTGACAAGATAACCATCGCAGATCTGACGGAGGACTGCGGTATAAGCAGGATGACATTCTACTATCACTTTCAGGACATATATGACCTTGCCGAGTGGGTGTGTATAGAGGATGGCAAGCAGGCACTCAAGGATAAGAAGACCTACGATACCTGGCAGGAGGGAATGACTCAGGTATTTGAGGCTGTCCTTGATAACAAGCCATTTATAGCCAATATATACAGATCGGTGGATAAGGCAAAGATAGAGAATTATCTGTATAAGCTGTCGTATCAGCTCATAGCGGATGTGGTAGAGGAGAAATGTGCGGGTGACAACCTCTCCGATGCGGATAAGCAGTTTATTGCAGACTTTTATAAGTATGGCTTTGTTGGAATTATGCTTGATTGGGTAGACAAGGGAATGAAAGATGATTATCATAAGATAGTGGAGCAGCTAAGCACCACACTTCGTGGTAACATAGCCAACTCCATACATAACTTTGAGAGCGAGATGTAAAGGCCGCAGGCAGATAAAGATGAAGTAATCAGCGATCTGTTACTGTGGAGAATACGTGGGGAGAGCGCTTATGAGTCATATATTCAATAACAAAAGAAGATTGCCGGGTATAATCCTGATAACGGGTGGAGTCGTGCTGGTCGCTCTGATCATTCAGGCGATCATACTGAGTTTCATCAATAACAGGAACTTTAACAGGACATCGCAGGTGCTGCTGGACCAGGTCAGCAATGTGATCGAGAAGAACAAGGCCAGTGAGGATGATCTGATAGACTCCCTGAAGGAGGACTATATGGTCAGGGCTAAGGCTGTGGCGTATATAGTTGATGCAAAGCCCGAGGTGGAGAATGATGTTGATGAGCTACGCAAGATCGCTGAACTCATATCCGTTGATGAGGTGCATCTGTTCAATACAGACGGTGTGATATATTCCGGAACCAATCCGGAATACTATGGATATAATTTCGATTCCGGGGAACAGATGGCGTATTTCAAGCCGATGCTTGATGACAAGACTCTCACCATGTGTCAGGATGTAACTCCTAACACCTCAGAGGGCAAGAAGATGATGTATGCCATAACCTGGAACGATGATGGAACCAGGATGATACAGGTCGGTATCGAACCGAAGAGACTTCTGGATGAGGTAAAACAGAACGAGGTATCCACAGTGGTTGCCAACATGCCGATGTATGACGGACTCAGCGTGATAGTGGCTGATGGCGAGACTGGGGAGATATATGGATGCTCATGTGAGGATCGAATAGGACATACACTCGAAGAGATCGGTGTTTCAATGGCTGACGATATACTGCCGGTCGGTGAAGACAGCTTTACAGGAATAAGGAAGATCGATGGTCTCAAAAGCAGATGTGTGTTCCGCAGATCTGGAGATTACGTGATAGGAGTCATATACAGAATCGGTGTGAACAGCCGTAGTAACATGGCTATCATGGCCATCATGGCTCTGTATCTGTGCCTTGCAGCAGGTATAGTGGTCAGCATGGTGATGAGGGTGATACGGGCGAACCATGAGAGGAATGAGCAGTTGTCAATACTGACATCCATGGCAGGTATATATTACAGTATGCACATGATCGATCTTCAGCAGGATACATTTGTTCTATATTCCGCAGGGGATCTTATATGGAAAGCCGGTGAGCGGGCAGCAAGTGCTAAGGAGCTTATGAGAGAGATAGTTCATAAGGTCGTTGTGGATGAATCTCAGAATGGAGCCATGGAATTCATGGATCTGGATACTCTTGGCGACAGGCTTATGAAGAAAAAGATCATATCAGGCGAGTTCATGGTGACAGGACTTGGCTGGTTCAGAATGTCATTTATATCGATAGATGTGGATGAGGATGGATGTCCACTTAAAGTTATATTTACAACGAGAAGTATAGATGATGACAAGAAACGAGAGCAGAAGCTGATAAGAAGATCTTACACAGATGAACTCACAAAATGCTTCAACAGAAGAGCATTTATGGATGATGTGAAGGATATGCAGGGAGACTCTGTGTACGTGTATGTGTCCATGGATGTAAATGGACTCAAACCGGTAAATGACACTCTGGGACATGCGGCCGGAGATGAACTTCTGCAGGGTGCTGCGGAGTGTATGAAGCAGTGTTTTGGAAGCTATGGCAAGGTGTACAGGATGGGCGGCGATGAATTTGCAGCGATCATCTTTGTAAATGCAAGGCGACTCAAGAGAGTCCAGCAGGAATTTGCCGATACTGTGGGCGGATGGTCCGGTCAGATGGTGAAATCCATATCCATATCGTGCGGATATGTTGCAAGCGATGAGAAGGACTGGGAGTCATTTGACGAGATCGTGAAGACTGCAGATGAGAGAATGTACGAGACAAAGGCGGCATATTACAGCCAGAAGGGTGTCGACAGAAGATATCACTAGAGTACATATAGAATTTAAAATTATACAAAACGAGTGGAATGATAAAAATATTATCATTCCACTTTTTTTGTAAATATGAAATAGAAATTGGGCAAGCTATTATAGAGACATGAGATGGATATAGACGGCAGACTGAAAGGAGAATTGCTTATGTCAAAGAAAAAGTTAGGAATCGGAATAGCAGCGGTGGCAGCAGCCGGCGCAGGAGCAGCAGCTCTCACAGTTAAGAATCACAATAAGACAAAGGTACAGAAGGAGAAGGCTGCGGCAGAGCACGCAGAGTACCGCAACACAGAGCGCGGAAAGCATGAGAAGAACAGCAAGGGCATTTATTATACAAATGGTAACTATGAAGCATTTGCCAGACCGAGAAAGCCGGAGGGAGTGGATGACAAGAACGCATATATAGTGGGAAGCGGCCTTGCATCACTTGCAGCAGCATGCTTCCTTGTCCGTGATGGACAGATGCCAGGTTCACATATCCATATTCTGGAGGCGATGGATATAGCTGGTGGCGCGTGTGACGGAATATTTGATCCTTCCAGAGGCTACGTCATGAGAGGTGGACGTGAGATGGAGAACCATTTCGAGTGCCTGTGGGATCTGTTCAGAAGTATACCTTCCATAGAGACACCGGGCGTATCGGTGCTTGACGAGTATTACTGGCTGAACAAGGAAGATCCAAATTACTCGCTGTGCAGAGCCACTGTGAACAGGGGCAAGGACGCCCACACAGACGGCAAATTCAACCTGAGCCAGAAGGGCTGTATGGAGATCATGAAGCTCTTCATGACAAAGGATGAGGATCTGTATGACAAGACAATAGAGGATGTATTCGACGATGAGGTATTTAACTCGACATTCTGGCTGTACTGGAGGACAATGTTCGCATTTGAGAACTGGCACAGCGCACTGGAGATGAAGCTGTACTTCCAGAGATTCATACATCATATCGCAGGCCTTCCGGATTTCTCAGCGCTGAAGTTCACAAAGTACAACCAGTACGAGTCACTGATCCTTCCAATGGTGAAGTATCTTGAGGCTGCGGGCGTGACATTCCAGTACAACACAGAGGTCACAAATGTAATATTTGACATGAGGGATGGCAAGAAAATAGCCAAGACCATCGAGTGCAGGGTAAATGGAGTGGAGAAAGG
>CAVCCL010000111.1:0-2036 GCA_963600665.1 Bifidobacterium catenulatum
CTCAAATTAGTGCCGTTGAGTTGAAAGCAGATATGGTGGGGAACTCGATCAATTATGATGAAATAATTTATTCTTCAAAAAAAGACGGGTTATTTTTTATTCAGAGATGTAGTGATACATGGTCAAAGAAATATAAGATCATCTTTTATAGTATAAAGAATAACACTTATAGCGAGGTATATTCAAATACTACCAGCGTAGAAGAAATATTTGTGAACGAAAGGGCTGCATATTTTATCGATATGGAGTATGAGCGCGAAAAAACCGGTACTATCGGAGAAGATGGCGAGCCGGAATATACTTATATAGGTACACCGACAGTCTATATGTATGACTTCGAAAGCGGTAAGGCAGATGAGCTGGAGCTGGAGAGCATAACTACTATAGGTATCTGGTCCAATTTGATCTCAGCCATTGGGGTGGATGACAGTGGAAGATTCTTTGTTGCAACTAATGAAAATAACATTCACCTGTTTAGTCCGTCAGGTAAGATACTTAATACGACCAAATTATCTGAAGACATATATCAATTCTGCGGATTTGATTCGGAAAATGGTAACTTTTACTATGTGGGTGAGGAAGACTACAATTATTGGGGATATATCAACTACCTAGGATGTCTTAAATCTGGAAAAGTAGGGAAAGATAATTCGATTACGGTTAAAACAGGTAATATGATGTACCTGTACAACATGGGTTTTTATAAGCATAAGAATCCTGTACAGATGACAAATGGAAGATATCTTGCTGCTTTATCAACATTGAATGGCAACAGATGCGTGGTGCTGGACTCACACAAATATGACATAAATGATGTGACAGATGGTTCGACAGGCATAGGTCTTGATGGCAGTCTGTCTCCATTCCTGCTCAATATATCAAATAAGAATGCGGTAAAGCTTATATTTCAGACAGCAGCGTCTGATTATGGAGATGGGCATATTGACAAGACAAGCATCGGATCCAGATGTGTAGTGAACGAGGCTGGAACATCTGTTATTGCCAAGACAGATTCAAATGAATTGACTGAGTATGATATTTCATCACAGAAAGAAAAGATAAAACTTGAGACAAAGTATCCAGTATACACATTTTTCAGAGATAGTGATCAAAATAAAATAGTCGCTGTAGAGAAAAAGGATGATAAGTATTACCTGCAGTTATTCAACTGGGTATATCCTAAGACATTTGGGGTAAATGCACCAAAGACAATGAAGGTAGGCGCTGCGGGAACAGTGACATGTGCAGTGGAGAATGGATTTAAGCTGGATTACACATACAAGAGCTCCGATTCCAAGATAGTAAGTGTTGATGCAAATGGAAGGCTTAATGCATGGAAAAAAGGAACAGCAACGATAACGGTCACATCTACTCAGATAAATGTGAAGAAAAGTATAACGATAACGGTCACGGATTCTGCTTTATCAAAGAGTAGTAATGTCTACACGTCAACAGGAGTTGTCGGAGCTGCTTCAGCTACCATGCACAGGAGTATTAACAGTGGCGATACTTATGGAAGCGTTCAGACGGCGTACCTGAATGCGAGGTCAGATGGCAGCTATGAACGAGTTGAATACATAAGAGGTTATGTTGTCCGGGAGATATATGATTCAAACTATCGCCTGGTTAGTCAGAAGAAGATCAAGTGTGAGCTGCCATTATTTGGTGGTTATTACTGCGGCAAAAAATACAACTATCTGGTTTTCGGACAGATCAATACAAAGGAAAGTACGAAAAAAGAAGTTATCAGAGTCGTAAAATATGAAAAGAATTGGAAACGAATTGGGGCATGTCAGATAAAAGGAGCAAATACATACAAGCCATTTAGCCACGGTGGACTTGATATGACGGAGACAGCCGGTAAATTATATATTCATACGTGTCATACGATGTTCCAGTCCAGTGATGGATTCCGCCATCAGGCAAATTGTACATTTGTGGTAAAAGAGGACAACATGAAACTGGTGGATTCTTATTATGATGTCATGAATCTGTCAGAGGGATATGTCAGTCACTCATTTGCGCAGCAGGTTGTT
>CAVCCL010000111.1:2075-6151 GCA_963600665.1 Bifidobacterium catenulatum
TTGCACAGCAGGTTGTTACCGATGGAAAGTATGTATATAGAGTTGATCTGGGCGACGCGTATCCAAGGGGAATAGCATTTACAGCGACTGGAGTTGCAGATGAATTGAGTGACCCAAGTATATACGGCACGTTGATATCGATCCCTGGTGAAGAGGGTGATAATTATACAGGATATACTCTGAACGACCTTAAACTTGGAAAGAATAATTATCTGTTGACAGGTACAGGGCTGAAGAGTTCTAAGGATAAAACGAAGAATATATATATCAATGCAGCCTCGAAGATGTCTCCAGAGGTTGGAGCAACATGGATCACCAATTATACTTCAAAGGATAAGATAGTGGTCATGAATCCGAAGCTTGTGAAGCTCAATGAAACTCAGTTCCTGCTTATGTGGGAGGAGAAAAATACAAAAACCCGCACATACAGGACAAAGATGGTTCTGCTTGATGAGAGCGGAAACATGACATCTAAGATATGTACATCAAAGGTAGCTTTGTCTATGTGTGAGCCTGTTGTGACTAAGTCTGGCAGAGTCGTGTGGTATGTAACAAACAATGAATCTCCGACATTTGTTCAGTTGAATCCATATCAGCTTGCAAAAGTACAGGAAAAGACAAGTAAGGTATCTACATTTAACAAGGATAATACTTACTCATTTGATGATGCAAAGAAGAGTGGTTATCGCAAGGGAGATATCGTATTTAAAGGAAATTCAATTTACAAGGTGACATCCGCCAGCACGGTTACATTTGGAGGAGTTACTTCGAATTCCGTCCAGTCGTTAACGATCCCAAGCAAGGTGAAGCTCGGGAAAAAGGTGTATAAGGTGACAGCGGTATCAAGCAGAGCCTTGATATACCGGACGGGTCTGAGGAAGGTAACTATAGGTGCAGGTGTAAAGAGAATAGGAAGGGCTGCCTTCTACGGCTGCAGGAATCTGAAGCTCATCACGATCAATGGCACTTCGTTAAAGCTTTCTACAGTTGGAGATAAGGCTTTTAAGAATATTTATTCAAGGGCTGTTGTTAAGGTTCCGAAAGCAAAGAAATCTGCTTATAAAAAGATTTTGCTTAAAAGAGGAATTACATCTAAAATGAAGATTAAATAGTCAGAAGTTTTATAAGGGAAGACCAGGTATCAGACTTCAGATGCCTGGTCTTCTCACATTGAGATGACAAGGAAAGTTGTCAAAAAGTATTGACAACTTTCCTTGTCATTTGTTATACTCCATTGTAAAGAAAATGACGACTATAGTTGTCATTTGGCATATATAATTTATATATGGGTTGGATCAAGACTGGGATTTCAGTTGGTGAAAATTAAATGGAGTTGTGAAGATATGAGCAAAAAGAATGATATGAATAAAGAAAGTGGCGAGGATAAGGGTAATAAGAAATCTGCCGGTGAAACACTAAAAGCTATGTTTGAAGGCAATAGCATTGGAGAACCGGCGGACAAATTAAAGACACAGGTCAAGGGATATTCCGTGATACCGATCACAGAAAGAATGTTAAAGAAGCACAAGCTGGGAGATGCTATGGCTGAGGTCTGTGATGTGAATGAGCTTGAGAATGAGATCCGGGAAAGTCTGAAGAGGGGGCTTCCGGTGTATGGATTCTTCAGGAAGAAACAGATGTGGAGCTGCTTTATTTTTGAGAAAGAAGAGATTGCTAAGGATTCATTGACGCCTGAGCCTGAAAGCGGCAAGGATATGCTCAGTATATATAAGCTTAGAAAGTATTATATTCATCCTGATGTGGACAATCTGACGGAAGATATGATGGAGGCTGCACATGGCAATGTGTATCAGAAAGTGATAGATGTATTTGGCGATGATAAGAGTGATGGATTTTTGTTGAAGGATAAAATATATGTGTGTAAGCGTGATAAATCCACTGGCGCACCGTTTGGAATTCTAATTGGTGTTGCACTTGGTATAGTGTACGGAATGCTGTTTGACAATCTTGCACTTGGCATATCAATTGGATTCTGCTTTGGAATAAGCTTTTCTATGATATGGGGAACATCCACACACAGGTACGTAGAGCATGGAATGGCGGGGAAAACGAAATCCAAGGACGCGGATAGTATAACGGACGGAGCAGGATCTGAGGATGAGGATAGTATAACTGATGGATCAAAAACGTCGAGTGGTGACAGTGCTGCAGACAATGAATCTGATAACGTTACGGATGAATAAGCTGGAGGTGATATAGATGCCGCTGTACAACAAGCTGAAGGAATACAGGGCGAAGCTGGGGGTAAACCAGCAGGAGATGGGCGCACTGGTGCAGACATCGAGGCAGACGATAAGCCAGATAGAGAGGGGCGACTACAGCCCATCGGTGACACTGGCGCTGAAGATCGCAAAGGTATGTGGTGTCAGTGTGGAGGATATATTCCAATACGAGAACGATAAGGAATGATTCCTGACATATGGATAAGGTCGTGTTAATTCATAGAATGAAAAGAGGATATAAGATGAAGGATACTGATAAAAAGGTGAACAAGAAAAGTAATCTGAAGATATATATAATATTTGCGGTCATGATCCTGGCAAGTCTGCTGGGAGGTTTCCTGGCGGGAAGGCTTGCTGCGGTGAACAAGGATACACTGGATGGGATCAACTGGGATCATATATGGCGGATAACAGCTAATACGCTGCCTATAGTATATGGTGTGCTCATGCTGGTGACGTTTGTGATGTCATTTGTCATGTATGGGAAGATAAAGAGGATGATCAGAGGCTGGGACGGAGAGGACGAGGATGTGATAGTGGATATAGAGAGCCGGATCACGACTGCCTCATATCTCCCGTGTGTCATCGTGTTCGTTGGACTTGTGTTGTTTCCGGTGTGTATATACGCTGTGGACAGGACGTACAGTGATGGGCGTGGCACATTTCTGACAGTGCTGTCCGAGCTTGTATTTCTGATATCTATGGCACTGTATTGTGTGGTTGAAAAGCTTGTCATCGATGAAGAGAAGAAGCTTAACCCGGAGAAAAGCGGAAATATATTCGATATGCATTTTCGCCGTGACTGGGAGAATACATCGGACGAGGCTGAGCTTATCATGATAGCCAAATCCTCCAAGAAGGGATTTATGACTGGAATTAAGGCAGGATTTGTCATGTGGATACTTACGTTTATGAGCATGTTTGCATTTGACACAGGAGTGATGCCTGTATTGGCAGTGGGAGTGATACTTCTTGTCATGTATGTGGCTTATGGCAGGGAATTCAGAAAGCTGCAGAAGTAAATAAGAGCAGAACTTTGATTTGGGATGACCGTGAAAATTACGGTCATCCTTTTTTACTGCATTAAAATTATGATTAATATCTTGGGTATAATCAATATATTGACTATATCTGGGATGGGGTGTATTTTTATGTATATGACAGGAAGGAGGGATAAGGAGAAAGTGGGTATGACCCAATCTTGGACATGAGAATTAAGTGTAGAAAAGAAAAGGAGAGAAAAGCATGGGGAAAATGAGAAAATTATGGGTGGCGGTGTGCGCCATCATGGCAGTGCTTGTGTGGCTGCCATTTGTGGGAATTAATGTACATGCCGATCCGGGAGCAATGCATGAGGATACGGTGACGGTGGAAGCCGGGGATGATGTGATACTCAAACCCAATTTTGATGTACTTTCACGATATGGGGTGACCGAGACAACAACCGATCTCACATACAAGTGGTATATCCGTGGGGAAACCAGTGACGACCTTACTGATAGTACATACGAAAGAAAAAATGTGGTGAAATCATTTTATTGTGATCTGTATATTTATTCTGAGTCATTTGAAAAAGGATATTTCAGATATGGTTTCAATGTAGTTGTGGCAAATGATTTCAGTGTCAAAGCGATTGGTGACACGGAAATTACAGCTAAGCCTGGAGAAACAGTAAAGCTTAGGATTCAGGCATCCTGTGCCAAGGGAGATATAACCTATGACTGGCAGGGACAGGGAAGTGTATCTGAGGACGATCCTGCAGAGTTCACGACAGATGCAATAACAAAAGGCAGCAATGTGTCTTGCCGTGTGTCCGATATGGACGGCAACACA
>CAVCCL010000112.1:0-3359 GCA_963600665.1 Bifidobacterium catenulatum
TTGTCTATACTTTAGGCAAAAGTCTCCAAAACGTATAATTTTGCAAAAAACAAGCCTGAATGCAAATGTTCACCGACTATCATTTTTGTCAGTATCTCCCACATTCAGGCTCGCTATGCCGGCCGGCATAAACCAGCCAACTTATATAATTATTTTCTGTAATTCTGTTGTCACATAATGCTTACAGTTTCTATTTTTACACCGCATACACCACAGTCTCATAAGGTCTAAGTATACCATCGCAATCAGCATAATTGCCCATAAGCACATCCGCATTCTCAGGGATTGCGTAGTTCACATCCTCACCTGTCATATTGACTGCAACATATACCGACTTATCTGCACTGTCTTCTTTCGCACCAGCTCCACATACGCACTCATCCTGGACCGGCTTACGCTTATACACGATGATTCCCTCACTATTCGTTTTCACATCCTCCAGATCTCCGTAGATAAGAGTCTGTGTGTACTCCGAATGATTTCTGAGCCGTATCATTGCCTTATAGAAGTTAAGTACCGAATCCTTATCAGCACTCTCTATCTCAACTGTCTGGCGGTCACACTGATTGTTGCATGCCAGCCATGGCTCGTGCTCTGAGAAACCAAAGTTCTTATCACTGTTCCACTGCATTGGAAGTCTTGACTGGTCGCGGCTCCTGATATTTACGGATTCCATCGCCTCAGCCACGCTGTATCCTGCATCAAGGCATCTCGCAAACTGTCCCTTGGAGTTGATATCGTCCAGCTCATCTATGCTATCAAAATGAGTGTTTATCATGCCAAGTTCCTGTCCCTGATATACAAACGGTGTGCCCTTCAGGAAGAAGAACAGTGCGCCGAGCGCCTTTGCCATCTGAGTTCTGTATTCAGATATATCTCCAACAGGGAAATATTTACTTATACTTCTTGGCTGATCGTGATTTTCCAGGTAATTTGCAGCCCAACCCACCTTTTTCACAAGTCTCTGGTTGGTGAACAGCTTGTCCTTGAACTCCTCTATCGTCCAGTCTCTTCGGTGCAGCCAAAGATCACCTGAATTGATATCTATGTCTGTATAGCTGAAGTCAAATATCATGGAGAAATGACCATCTTCGCCAATATATTTCTCAAGATCATCACTTGAAACTCCTGGTGCCTCCGCCACAGACATAAAATCTCCTCTTCCATAAGTATTCAACTTTAATTCATGAAGGAGTTCATCTATTCCCGGTCTGTTGAGACAGCATTTTGCCACATCGCATCTGCCGTCCTCACCATCAGGTGGCACAGGTGGAAATGAAAGATCCTTCTTGATAAATGTGATGGCATCCATTCGGAATCCGGCAACGCCCTTGTCCAGCCACCAGTTCATCATATCGTAGAGCTCCTGTCTCATCTCTGGGCACTCCCAGTTGAGATCTGGCTGTTCCTTCGCAAATGAATGGAAGTACCAGCTTCCATCCTCGATCTGAGTCCATGCATTTCCACCAAAGCTGGCTCTGAGATTCGCAAGTCCATCTATGCTGTCCTTAAATATATAGTAATTTCTGTATTTGCTGTGTCTGTCCCGGCACGCCTCCTGGAACCATCTATGCTGGTCTGATGTGTGATTGATGACCATATCCATGATGATCTTGATACCATTTTCATTTGCACATCTGATGAGCTCATCCGCATCCTCTATGGTTCCAAACTCAGGATTCACATCGTAGTAATCCGATATGTCATATCCATTGTCCTTCATCGGGGACTTGAAGAATGGACATATCCACACAGCGGTCACACCCAGTTCTTTGAGATATGGTATCTTCTTTGTTATACCCGCAAGATCACCGACACCATCTCCGTTGCTGTCGTAGAAGCTTCTAGGGTAGATCTGGTAAAATACCGCCTCTTTCCACCATTTCTTATTCACATCTTTATTTGTCATGTAATTTATCCTTTCACTGCTCCGGCTGAGATTCCCTCGATGATATTCTTCTGGAGTATAATAAATATGATTATGATAGGGATTATACAAAGAAGTACCGCAGGGAAGATGAGTTCCCAAGGGTTTCCGTACTGTCCTGACAGACTCTTTGCATAGTATAAGCTCAGCGTGAGCGTCTTTTTGTCGTTGTTTCCTATTACGAGGAATGGAAGAAGGTAATCATTCCATATCCACACTGCATTTGTGATGACAACTGTCATGGTTGTCGGCTTTAAGAGTGGCATAACCACGTATCTGTATATCTGGAAGATATTTGCACCGTCGAGCATGGCTGCCTCCTCAAGTGACAGCGGAATACTCTTGATGAATCCTCTGTACAGCAGAACCGACATACTGATTCCAAATCCTCCGTACATGAGGATCAGACCCGGAGTGTTCTTAAGTCCCAGCTTGTCCATCAGCGATACCAGTGGGTACATAACTGACTGGAAAGGTATGAGCATGGCTGCTGTGTATGCGATAAAGAGTATATTTGCCACCTTTGAATCTGTTCTGGCTATTGCCCATGCGGCAAATGAAGATATGATCACGATAAGTGCCACAGCCGCAACCGTTATGAGTATTGTCTGGATAAGGCTGCTGCCGAGGTTGATCTGCTCAGCGGCATTCTTCAGATAATCCAGATTCCATGACTTCGGGAGAGCGATCGGAGATGCTACGATCTCCTGCTGTCCCTTGAATGAGTTGACGATCAGGAACCATATTGGGAATATGGTCACGATTGCCAGTGCAGTGAGTATTACCACTATGATCGCGCGTTTGATCTTGCCCTTTACACCCATTATGATTCGATCTCCTTTCTCTTAGTTATCGTTACCTGAGCTATTGATATAACTGCAATGATAACGAAGAATATAACTGCCTGTGCCTGAGCCTCACCGTATGCAGGTGGTGAGCTCTCTCTTACTGTCTTAAGTATCATGTAGGATATCATGGTCGTTCCGAAGTTACCCTCTGTCAGTGATACGTTAAGGTCGAGCATCTTGAAGCTGTTTGCCAGTGACATGAAGAGAACTATGGTAAATGATGGCATGAGCAGTGGAAGTGTGATCTTCCTGAAGCTTGTCCAGCCCGTAGCTCCGTCTATTCTGGCTGCCTCATATATATCCTCTGAAATATTGTTAAGTCCATTGAGGTAGATGATCAGGTAGTAACCTGCAACCTGCCATACACCGACAATAGCATATGCCAGAAGTGCCTTCCACTGATTCTGAAGCATGTTGTTCAGCACCTCTACATGTACCACACCGTCCGTTCCGAACAGTGTCTGTGAAAATACATTTTCAAATATGAAACGCCATACATAACCCATAGCAAGCATTCCAAGTACATATGGAAGGAACAGTATCGTCCTGAAAAGTCCCTTGCCCTTGGTCAGCTTCTTTATCAT
>CAVCCL010000113.1:0-4966 GCA_963600665.1 Bifidobacterium catenulatum
CATGTACTCCTTGCCTGTTATCTGCTGTATATATTCAACGGTCACAAGATTCATCGCTCCTCCGAGCGGTGATGCCAGACCACCGAGTCCGGTTGCATATGCTATCGTGAGAAGTATCTTTGATGCAGTCTTATTTGTCTTGATGTCGTCCATTCCTATGTACTTGAGCATGGCGATCGCTATAGGTGTGATGGTCGCACATACCACCGCATTTGGAAGCACTGCGGACAGAACTGCTGCCAGCACAAACCAGAACACAAGCTGTATCCTCAGGCTGCTGCCGATAAGTCTCAGGAATGTAATGGCTATCCTCTTGTCAAGCCCGGTATTCTCCCACATTACACTTATTATGGATGCTCCCAGAAGAAGCAGTATCGTCTCGTCTGCGTAGTTGGAAATGACCGCTGACATGTCAGTCATCTGGAATATCGCATTTAAGGCTATCGGGAGGAATGCAGTTACCGCATAGTCCACCGGGCCTGTGACCCACCAGTACGCCATCCACATGATGGTTCCTATCGCTGCTCTTGACTCAAATGTCGTGAATACTCCGTGTGGCAAAAGTGCCGTAAACAGCCCGAATAACAATGGGCCTATCAGTAAATGTACTATTCTCTTTCGTTCTTTCATAAGTATATCTCCTGTTTTCAATAAAAAACCAATTTTAAATTATACACATTTAAGATTAATCTTTCATTAAAAAAATTAATATATATTAAAATCCACAGACATTATTCTGCATTTACCGGGATTTTAAATGTAAACAGGCTTCCTTTTCCGGGTTCACTGTCCACTTCCACGGTTCCGCCATAATATCTGGCGATCTGCATCACCTGTGACAATCCCAGGCCAAAGCCCTCCGCACTTCTGTCCGGCTCACCTCTGTAAAAACTCTCAAATATCTTTTCCTTTGTGCTCTTATCCATTCCCCGACCCTCATCCCTGACCGAGATAAAGTAGCTGTCATTTTTCACACCGCAGGACACATGGATACTTCCCCCGTCATTGCTATACTTAACCGCATTTGACATCAGGTTATTCACGACGATAACTATATGGTTCATATTCGCTTTGACCATCGTCGACTTCAGATCGTAGGTAAACTTAAGCTTCTTCTTACAGATATACTCCACGTCATCGCACACAGACTCCACGACATCCAGCAGATCTACATCCTCAACCGCTATGACTGCATTTTCGTTGTCCATGACCGACATCTGAAGAAGCTGTTCTATAAGCCCCTTCATACGTGAGGTCTGTCTCTCGAATACCTCTATGCTCTCAAGCATCTCCTCATCGCCATTCTTCTCCGCTATCTCCCTGGAAAGCTGGCACTGGGCATGCATGACCGCTACAGGTGTTCTCAGCTCATGGGATACATTTGCATTGAACTCGGTCTGTCTCTCAAGCTCCTGATGGACTTTTCTGTACAGGTTGTTATTCGCATCGGTCAGCATATCAAGCTCTTTGAACGGACCGTCGTACTCCAGATTCTCTGTGAAGTCGAGATTATCCACGCTCTTGTCTATCGAACGATTCAGCCGTCCCATAGCAACAGCTATCCATTTTCTCAGGGCAAATGCATATATCACAAATGCTATCAGTACGATTCCAATAACACTGTATGATTTGTATAAAAGTTCACTGTAATTGCTCTCTATATCTCTGACAGATACCATAACACAGATCTTGTATTTAGAGGTCTTGTGCAGTGATTCCTTGTCTGTTCTTCCCTGCCTGACAACTGCAAAATACTTGACCTTCCCTGCATCTATATGCATAAGATCTCTTCTGCTTATATCCGGATTATCAGCATATCCCTCAGGCGCCTCACCATCCAGGATCTCACCGTCATTTCCCTGAAGAAATACATATATCTGCTCATTGCTGTCCGGATCGTCCTCGCGATCGTAAAATCCGTCATCTATATATGGCTTCTTCTGTGAATCATACACTATGTATCGTCTAATCTGGACTACCTCCTGCGTCAGCTTCTTATAAGCCATCAGGTTCATATCATCCTTCATAAGATTGTTCTGGATGACCAACAGGCAGGATATTCCCACCACCAGAATAAGAGCCGTGATTATAATAGTATATGTTACAAATGATATTTTTCGCTTTAACATTCCAGTTTGTAGCCGACACCTCTTATAGTATGGATCAGCTTCTCCTCATAATTATCGTCTATCTTCCTTCTCAGATAACGTATGTACACATCTATCACATTTGAATTGACATCGTCATCTATGTTCCAGATATTTACCCGTATCTGCTCCCTGGTGACTACCACATTTCTGTTTCTGGCAAGGTATTCAAGGATCGCATATTCTCTGACTGTGAGATCAATTACCTTTCCATCCCTGATCGCCTGTCTGTTGTTCATGTCGACCACCAGTGAACCACAGGTTATCACATTCTCATTTACCGGATTCTGGGTTCTCAGCATAACCCTGAGCCTCGCCATAAGCTCCGAGAACTCAAATGGCTTTGTCATATAATCGCTGGCTCCAGCATCAAGTCCCCTGACTATATCCTGTGTCTCCGTCTTGGCCGTGAGGAAAAGCACAGGGACCTGTATCCCCGCATTTCTCATCTCACGCAGGACTGTTATTCCGTCCTTGTTCGGGATCATTATATCCATGATCGCCCCATCGTAATTCTCTGCTTCCATATAATCAAGTGCCGCCTGTCCGTCATAACAGGCATCCACATTATATCCCTCTTTGACCAGCTTACTGCATATTATGCTGTTCAGATCCTTCTCATCCTCAACTACAAGTATACGCATACGTCCATCCTCCCTGTCATTTTCACCTGTTGGCCACTACAGTATATCGCTGCACGATCGCTGAACAGATATATATTGCCATGCTTTTATGAAAATAACATTAAAAGCCGTCACTTACATCTGCAAAATGTAAATAACGGCTCTCAAATGCTGTTTTTATCTATTCTGTCTTACCGCTCTTCTCATCGTAGGTATCAAGGAAACTGTGTCTTACGCCCCCCTGCTTGTACTCTATAAGGGTGTCGATATTAACATTCTCCACACTCTTGAATATGTTGCCCTCCACAAATGGATTTGTCTTCTTGAGTGTCGCTATAAGCTGCTTGATCTCCTGACGCTTGGACTTCGTCTCCTCATTGTTACATGTTGTGCATGTGTCAGTGAACTTACATGCGCACTGTATGAAATGAAGCTCGTTGTAATCTCTCCACGCCTTGATGTCGTCCTCCCTCACCATATAGAGAGGTCTGATGAGTTCCATTCCCTCAAAATTGGTGCTGTGAAGCTTCGGCATCATGGTCTGCATCTGCGCTCCGTAGAGCATACCCATGAGTATGGTCTCTATGACATCGTCATAGTGATGTCCAAGAGCTATCTTGTTACAGCCAAGCTCTTTCGCATAGCTGTACAGATGTCCTCGTCTCATTCTTGCACAGAGATAACACGGCGACTTCTCTACATTGTACACCGAGTCAAATATATCCGACTCAAATATCTGGATAGGAATGTTCAGCATCCTGGCATTGTCCTCTATAACCTTGCGGTTTGCCGGGCTGTAACCCGGATCCATAACTATGAACTTAAGCTCAAATGGAAACTTGTTGTGTCTCTTCAGCTCCTGAAAACACTTTGCCATGAGGAAGGAATCCTTGCCGCCCGATATACATACGGCTATCCTGTCACCCTCCTTCACCAGCTCATATCTGTTGATGGCCTTTGTGAAGTTGCACCATATCTTCTTGTGGAACTTCTTGCGGAGGCTCATCTCCACGTCAGCACATATATCAGTCTGTTCCTGCTTGCCCATGGTATAGAGCAGCCATGATATATAACCGCCCTTAAGGCTCACAGCATCATATCCGAGCTCTGCGAGACTGTCTGCAAGCGGAATACTGTTGGTTCCGTGGGTGCAGCAGATGATGAGTTTCTTTCCCTTTGAGTTGTCCCCGGACATATATTCCTCCGCCGGGAATATCTCTCTGGCTGTCTCCGCCAGATTCTCTGGCATCAGCCTGTCCGTCTGGACTGCCATCGCACCCGGGATGGCTCCGTGGGATATCTCTACCTCATCCCTGATGTCAACCATCAGATATGAATCCTTATCCAGTTCCTGTATCTCTTCTATTGTGATCTCTGATATATTCTCTGCACTATTACCCATATTATCTATGCCTTATCTCTACCACCATTTAATATTTGTCATAAAATGTTCTGTTATAACCATGTATGCCAGGTTATGCGGCTGTTTTCCTGCTCTACTCCTTGCCATCCCAGCAGTATGTACAGAGCTTGCACTTCTCAACTCCGCATGCCTCAAGCATATCATCAAGTCTGTTGAATCTAAGTGATGTGAAATGCAGCTCCTTGCAGATCTCATCAACCATCTTCTCATACTTCTCTGAATCAGGATCTGTGTACTCCTGAAGTACCTCATCTGTCACGTTGCCGTTCTCAAGTCTCTCGATAACTCTTCTTGTTATAAGATCCATCTCTGATGATGATCTTGAGAAGTTAAGGTATTTACATCCGTATACAAGTGGTGGACACGCTGGTCTGATATGCACTTCCTTGGCACCGCTGTCAAACAGATACTCAGTTGTCTCTCTGAGCTGTGTTCCACGCACGATCGAATCGTCTATGAGCAGAAGGCTCTTGTCCTTGATAAGATCCTCAACAGCCAGAAGCTTCATCTTCGCGATGAGGTTACGCTGACTCTGTATGGTCGGCATAAATGAACGTGGCCATGTCGGTGTGTACTTGATGAACGGTCTTGAGAAAGGTATTCCTGACTCATTTGCATAGCCGACTGCATGTGCTGTTCCTGAATCCGGAACTCCGGCTACGATATCCGGCTTGACGTTATCACGCTTTGCCATGCTGGCTCCGCAGTTGTATCTCATCTGCTCTACACTCATTCCCTCATATGAGCTTGCAGGGTATCCATAGTATACCCAC
>CAVCCL010000114.1:0-3173 GCA_963600665.1 Bifidobacterium catenulatum
GACTCTCCTTATCATGGAACCTTAATAGGGAGATATCAAAACTAAATTATAGAATCCACACAGATGCTATAAAGAATAATCTCATACCGCCAGAGCTTACACAATGGCAGATATCCAATACATACGCAAGCGAAGCGGACCTGCTTAATACCGTTTTATTTGGCAAGACGGCAAAAGAGTGGAGAGATGAGAGAAAACAGAAGGATGCCAACATACGTGATGACGCTACACTCAATCAGCTTTTGGTTCTGGCAAATCTTGAAAGCTATAATGCGATATTGATAGAGCAGGGAAAGAGTCAGGCAGAGCGAATGCATTTATTGCATGACCTGGCGGTACAGCAGATGAGGACATTGAATTCGATGGAAGTGAGTGAACTTCCAGGGATAGAAAAGAAATAAATTACGATTAAAGAGGATCAGACATATGAAGATAATAAATGCAACACCAAAAGACAAAGAAGAGCTGCTCTCACTTTATCACGCCATGATAGGTGGACCGTGTGAGTGGAGTGAGAACTATCCTGACGAAAATACCATAGCATTTGACCTGAAGAACGATGATCTGTTTGTTATGAAGAATGATAAAGAAGAGATTGTGGCTACAATATCCATAGATCACGATGATGCCGTGGAGGCGCTTACGTGCTGGAGAGCAGATCTGGCTCCATCGGGAGAACTCTCAAGGCTGTGCGTCAGAAAGAATATGCAGGGACAGGGGATTGCGAAAATTATGATGAACTATGCCTGTGATGTCCTGAAGAGCAGAGGCATGAAGGGTGTTCACATACTGGTCAGAGAAGGTCATGTAGTGGCACTTTCGACTTATGCCAAGATAGGATTTGAGACGGTTGGCGAGTGTGACCTGTTTGATAAACATTTTATATGTATGGAGCGGGAGTTCTAAAGAGGTTGATATTGCAAGTTACATGATGCAGCCATAGCGATATTGTAATACAATGTGGTTGTACTATTTTAATGGTTTATTGAGATAAGAAATTTTTATTATATAAGAATGACGAGCGGAGGTGCACAGAATGATAATTACAATAGGCAGAGAGTGTGGATGTGACGGCGATGAGGTTGCGGCAAAACTTGCTTCGAAATATGGCATAGCCTGCTATACGAAGAAAGAGATAATAAGACTGGCAAAGGAGAAGGGTGTGTACGATAAATATCCGTTTTTCTTTGGAGAGAAGGCAATAGATTCCATGATGCAGTCGGTATCTGACGACTTTGTCATGAAGAGAAGAAAGACTCCGGAGGAGGCCCTTGAGAAACTGCTTGACGGACAAGATGGCGTTGTAGTTGGAAGGGCATCGGATTATGCATTCAGGAACAGAAACGATGCAGTGAGAATATTTCTGTGTGGAGATAAGGACAGAAGAGTAATGTGTATCATGGACAAACATGGTATATCGGAATCAAAGGCAAGAAGCCTGGTGGAGGAGACTGATGCCAGGAGAAGAAGCTATCACGATTATTACTCAGGAGAAAACTGGGGATATTCAGAACATTATGACCTGTGCCTTGATGAGGTGAAGCTCGGCGTGGATGGCGTAGTGGAGATGGTTTCAGCGTATATGAAGGTAATTGGCAGAAATTAGAATTCAGCTTGGCGGAAGATATATGGCATGATATGGCCTGACAGGCTTCCGGCATTACTTGAAAGGTGTAGATATGGAAAAAAATACAACTGGAAAATACAGTCTCCTGGTACCGGATGGTGAGTATTCATTTAGGACACTGAGCCCTGTTGTCATGCATGACCTTGGGCTTGATATGATATGCAGACAATTGTCGGCAAATGAGTCCGAACAGAATTATATAATGGGAGTTATGTCACGGATATATGCAGATCCATCTGTTACAAAGTACAGAGGTGGCGTGTTTGACGACATAATTGGAAACAAAAAACTCAGAGACGACATGATGGAGATTCTTGGGAAGATAAGGTTTCTCAAGGATTACGGCAGCTTTAAACGCGATTATGATGAGAATTCAGGTATATGGGATCTTATGCACAGACTTGATGAGATAGGCGATTACATAGAATGCGTAGATTCGTTATATTCCTGCCTGAAGGATAAAAATCTGCATTCCGAGGGATTTACAGGTCTTAAGGAGTATGTTCAGGATATATATGAGGACAATGGTTTCAGTGAGCTGAAGAAGGATATAGCAGAGCTGAAAAAGGTGAGTGGTGAGGTTCGAAGTATAACTATAGGAATTAATCTGAACAGCAGATATGAGGCTGATGGCGTAGGTTTGATATCTGTAAATAGTAAGCAATTTACGAGGGGCGGTGTGCTGAGCAATTTTTACGGTCATTTGATGTCCAGAGATAAGATAAGTGACAACCTCGACGCTAAGAGTGACTTCAAATTTCAGCCGTTAGATGCGGTAAATGAAGCGTTATCCAAATTTCAGCAGGAACTGCAGGGAAGGGTGGTAACCGGAGGCGCAAATAACCTGGCGGCGGGTATGGTTGGAATCCCCGATTCAGACAAATCCAAAGATATTACACGGTATACAGACAGGGTAGTCACCAAGCTCATAACAAGAATTGTCAAGAGGATGAGGGAGACGTTAAATAAGTATGTGTCGATTACCATAACTGATATGACGGATCTCATACCTGAGCTCACTTACTATATAAGATGGGCTGAGTACATAGAAAAACTGCAGAAACGCGGCGCAACATTTTCCAAGGCAAAGGTGGACGATTCCAAGAGCAGATATTATATGAAGGCCCGTGGCATATACAATATCAAGCTTGCGGCATTTGACACGGAGGAGTCAGAGCACATAGTGACCAATGATCTGGACTTTGACAGCGAGCACAGAGTGTATATTCTGACAGGCGCAAATAGGGGCGGAAAGACGACCATAACCCAGACGGTAGGTCAGCTTTTTGTACTGGCTCAGGGCGGTATATATATCCCGGGTGATGAATTCGAGTTTGCTCCAGTGGACTGCGTATTTACGCATTTCCCTGCCGACGAGGACAAGACTCTTGACCTTGGAAGGCTTGGCGAGGAGTGTAAGAGGTTTAAAGAGATATTTGACGGTGCGGGTGACGGCAGTTTGATACTTCTAAATGAGACGTTTTCAACTACGTCATTTGAGGAGGGCTACTATATAGCCAGAGATTCCGTGAGAGCTATTCTGACA
>CAVCCL010000115.1:0-8564 GCA_963600665.1 Bifidobacterium catenulatum
CTATAGCCATACGCTCCTGGGACTCTGATATTGCAAGCTCTGTACCGTCAAGACCTGCGTACTTCTTTGGCACCTTGTCAAGATCTACCACAAGTCCGTCTGCCAGCTCTCCAATGGCAACTGACACACCGCCGGCACCAAAATCGTTACACTTCTTTATAATAGATGAAACCTCTTCTCTTCTGAAGAGTCTCTGGATCTTTCTCTCTGTAGGTGGGTTACCCTTCTGAACCTCAGCACCACATGTCTCAAGTGAGTGTGATGTGTGAGCCTTGGATGAACCTGTTGCTCCACCACAGCCATCACGGCCTGTACGTCCGCCGAGCAGGATGATTACATCTCCCGGATCAGATGTGAGACGCTTTACAGCACGTCTTGGAGCTGCACCCATAACTGCTCCGATCTCCATTCTCTTTGCAACATAATCTGGATGATATATCTCATTTACAAGGCCTGTTGCAAGACCGATCTGGTTACCATATGAGCTGTAACCATGAGCTGCTGTTGTCACGATCTTACGCTGTGGAAGCTTGCCCTCCATAGTGTCCTTGAGGGACTTTGTAGGATCAGCCGCACCTGTAACTCTCATAGCCTGATATACGTAACCTCTTCCTGAAAGCGGATCTCTGATAGCACCGCCAAGACATGTAGCAGCACCACCGAATGGCTCTATCTCTGTAGGATGGTTGTGAGTCTCGTTCTTGAAGAATACGAGCCACTCTTCCTCTACTCCGTCCACAACTACAGGAACAACTATAGAACAAGCATTGATCTCGTCTGACACTTCCATATCATCGAGCTTGCCTGCTGCCTTGAGCTGCTTCATACCCATAAGGGCTATATCCATGAGACATACGAACTTGTCATCTCTGTCCTTGTACATCTCCTTCATCTCTGCTCTGTATGCGTCAAATGTCTTCTCAAGAAGATCCTTGTAATCTCCATCGTCGAACTCTACATCTGTGAGCTCTGTTGAGAATGTTGTATGACGGCAGTGGTCTGACCAGTATGTATCGAGAACTCTGATCTCGGTCATGGATGGATCTCTCTTCTCCTCACCCTTGAAATAGTTCTGGATGTGAAGGAAATCCTTGAATGTCATGGCAAGTCCAAGTGAGTCATAAAGCTCCTTAAGATCTGCCTCTGCCATGTCCTTGAATCCGTCAAATATATGAACATCGGCTGGCTCAGGGAACTCTGTTACAAGAGTCTCAGGGATCTCCATGCCGCATATTCTTGAATCAACAGGGTTTACACAGTAATCCATGACAGCCTTCATCTGCTCGTCTGTCACGTCGCCCGAAAGTACATATGTTGTGGCAGTCTTGATAACAGGCTCCTCATCCTCTGCAAGAAGCTTTACACACTGCTCTGCTGAATCCGCTCTCTGATCGAACTGACCAGGAAGTGCCTCTACTGAGAACACCTTATCTGTGGCAGCAAGCTCAGGCTCACCCTCATAGATCACATCTACAGGTGGCTCAGCAAATACTGTCTCAAGAGCCTTTGCATATGTCTCATCTGATATGTTCTCAATATCATATCTGACAAGCACTCTCACATACTCAGCCTTGATACCCAGATAGTTCTTAATCTCTTCGTGAAGTTCCTTCGCCTTGACCGCATAGTCAGGCTTTTTCTCAACATACACTCTCTTGACCTTACTCATGTCATACCTCCATAGTAAAAGCGTTTTTGTTATTTCAATTCTTTAATAATAGCATTTATCTTGTTTTTTTTGTAGTAGTTTTTATTTTTTTGCCTATTTTCAACTTATTTAAGCATAAAATTATATCTTAACCCTGCATTTTCACCAAATATGTCACAACTTTTCCATGCTAGTTATGCAGCCTTCGTATCATCTTAAATATCACCGAATTCTGGTATATCATCGGTGAATTCTGACAGTAGAATATGATTCCGTCCGTCGGGGCGTATATGTCCGTCGTATTCTCGCCTGTCATCGGGTTGATGATATTTGCAATTATGTCGCCTCGTACAACCTCGTCTCCCGGCTGGACAAGCTTCTTGAAGAAGCCGGCGGCATGCTCGGACCTTATGCTGAGCAGATCCTCCTCGTCCATGATTGTGGAAATGTATCCCGCGTGGCAGTTATATCTTATAACGCCCATACGTGTCAGGAATCTGAGCACTGATGACACCGCCTGATTGGCACTCTCACCGTTGATGGTATCAGTAACTCCCGAATATACCGAGAAAGCCTCCGTGCCGCGCATCTGCCAGTTGTAGTTGAGCGTTGCCTTGTCATATGATCTAGGCTCTGCAGTCAACACATATGGCATACCGAACTGGCTTGCAAGGCTGTTGCTCTGCTTGCCTGTCTCTATCATCCTGACGTGTGGGATAAATTCACCATCCATATAGAAGCTCGCAAACTGTATTCCGTATGCGTAGCCGGTGACCTTCTCCATCACCGCCGCTGCAATACGGCTTGTCGCCTGACCTTCAGGATTGCCCGGAAATGATCTGTTTATATCTGAATTGTCTGTTATCCAGTATTTCTTGCCCACATTGAACGAGCTGTAATTGATTGATGGTATCAGAAGTATCTTCTTCCCCGATACTATGGCGCCCCTCGCCTCCAGCTCCCCAAGCTTCTTTGCCAGAAGTGAGCTTATGTAGAGCTGCTGGAATTCATTTCCTCTCATGGCACCAACTATACATGCAGCCTTGTCTCCGCTGCCATAGGAAAATCCCTGTATCTCATACTCTCCTCTGTAGGCTGTATTCATGGAATATATGATCTCTTTATTCATGGCCACCTCCGAAAATTCTGGCCACAAGTGACCCCTCTTCTATAACCGGATATTCTCTCAGTGAGAACACAATGCCGCTTCTCGGCGACCTGATGGTCTCCTCCACCGAACCCGTGAGCACATTTACAATTCTTCCTATGATCTCTCCCTGCTGTATATATTCTGAGTGCTTTGCCACAGGAAGGAAGATTCCGCTGCTCTCAGCATTTACAAATACAACATCCTTGTCCTTTGCAAATTTAGGCTTATGTGCAGTCTCGACTTCACCCTGCCATATTCCCATCTTCTTCATAAGAGAGAACAGTCCGTCCACTATCTGGTTCGAGTAATCGTAATCTATCTTGAGGGCAACACCGGACTCCACTACCATACTCTTGACTCCGATCTCGTTAAGGGCGTGCGCAAGACTTCCCTCCATGACCGTGGATGACGGATGTATCCATACAACATCCACATTCATGCACGCAACATACGGAGCAAGATCTGATGCCACGTCAGAATTAACCCTGACCTGTGGGATCTCCTTGATGTACACACTGCTGGAATGGACATCAACACAAATGTCCGCTCCCTCTATGTCCTTCATGACCTTTGCCGCTGTGTACTCTCCCACGGTTCCATCCTTGGAACCGGGGAACAGAGTGTTCATATCAATATCAAATACTGGCACATCCCTATACTGCGCCTCAAGTCCCATCGGATTGATAAATGGATATACGTCCACTATTCCCGTGAGCTTATCAAAATCCTTCTTGATCCTTCTGATCAGTTCATAACATATGTACTGGCCGGCAACCTCATCCCCATGTATACCGGACACAATACACAGCCTCTTTTCATTTCCGGTTGGGAAATCCGGAGCCAGATGGTTCTTCTTCACCCTCATGACTTCCCCGATCAGCATGTTAGCTGATACCACAGTTTCTATCATATTTTGTCCACCTTGTATTATTTATTCGTTAGTAATTTTGCAAATTATCCCGGTACATAAAGAAAAGCAGGGTACTTGCCGTATCCTGCTTCTTGTACCTAAGTTATTATACATGATAACTGTCAGTTCTTCAAGGTATGTTGCCTACTCTGTGAGCCTGTTATGCCCTTTTCTTATACTCTATTCTGAGCTTGTCCGCTATGAGTGCGATAAACTCGGAATTTGTCGGTTTGCCTTTTCCCGCATTCACTGTATATCCAAACAGATCGTTGATGGTGTCTATCTGACCTCTGTTCCACGCCACCTCTATGGCATGTCTTATGGCTCTCTCCACGCTGGAGGATGTGGTCTTATATTTCTTCGCTATCGTCGGATAGAGAAGCTTTGTTATGTAGTTCAGCATATTCACATCGTTGACCGCCATGATGATGCCCTCACGGATGTACTGGTAGCCCTTTATATTTGCAGGAATACCTATATCCCTGATGATATCCGTCACATCGCTCTCTATAGTATTCTCTATCTTGTGTGCCATACTCTTCTCTGTGAGACATGTAAGCTTGTCGTTCAGCCCTGACTCAAGCTCCTTCTTCTTCATATACATCTGTCTGAGCCTTGTCACAAGCTGCACCGGATTGTACGGCTTCAGGATATAATATGTCGCACCCATCTCAAATGCACATCTTATAAGTCTCTGTGATGACACCGATGTGAGTACCACAAATATCGTATTCTGATACTCAGGCAATTCGCTCATATGCTCCATCACTCCCAGGCCATCCATGCCCGAGAGGCAAATGTCCAGTATCACTATATCCGGCTTGTAGAGCTTTATTGATTCCACCGCTTCATCTCCGGTGCTGACCATATCAACTACTCTCATCTCGTCCTTTGATGCATATGTGGCGATCTGTTTTGCTATCTGTGTGCTGTCGCCATCAGCAATTACAATTTCGATCCCTTTGTTTCCCATAGTATCTCCCTTGTTATGTATAAATTTACAGGATTAAGCGCTTATCCCAACTGCTTTATAATAATATTAAATGTGATATAATTTGTCAAGTGCTTTTAATATCATTTTTAATATCACATATTATGACAACATTTTACTACAAATTACCCTGCATTTCTCATCTTCGCTTCCAGTCTTATCTTGTCGGCAATGAGGGCGACAAATTCTGAGTTCGTGGGCTTTCCCTTGCCCGCACTTATGGTGTAACCAAACAGTTCGTTGATAGTCTCTATCTTTCCTCTGCTCCAGGCCACCTCTATGGCATGTCTTATGGCTCTCTCCACCCTGGATGCCGTTGTGCCGTACATCTGGGCGATCGTCGGATAAAGCTGCTTTGTTATGGAATTCAGTATATCCATATCCCCAACAGCTATGACTATCGCACTTCGGAGATACTGGTAACCTTTGATGTGCGCCGGAACGCCTATCTCGTGGATTATCCCGGTCACCACCGCCTCCAGCTCGTCCGTCTTCTGCTCATTTTCATCCATCTTCAGAAGCTGGGTTGTATTGCTTCCGCGTCCTTTACATGCATCATCAAGCACACCTCTGACCTTCTTCTCATCGTACGGCTGTTCAAGCAGTCTCACCACCGCCTTGTCACCTATCGTCGAAAATACAAAGTCCAGATAATTCCTGTGCTGCTTCGATGAACAGAGCACAAATTTGACATTTCTCAGGTTCTTATTTCCAGATACGCCCTCGACCATATCCGTGATATCCGTACCGGGTATAACCTCGTCCGCGATCACTATGTCTGGCTTATCTTCTGCAATTTTCTTAACAGCTTCGTCACCCTTCTCACAACATCCAATGTACTCATAATCAGGCATATCCTCAAATACGTGCTTTAGCTGTTCAATTTCTCTTTTGTCATGTTTTACCATCATAACCTTAACATGACTCATGTTATACTCCTTCCCAAGTATAGTGACGGAATAACAATATTTACTTTTTTATTCCTGTTATTCCACTACGAACATTATATATAAATGTAGTTTTCTTGGGAATATATAGAACTTCGCAAGTTACGACAGCATCAGCTTCCGGAAAACATTTTTTCTACTGCGACTGACACAAGCAGACCGCATACGCACATTTAATGAAAAAATGCGGCACATCTTCCCTTTTCGGGTCGATATGCCGCGCATGATCACTTCTCTTTTGTATGTTATTTTTCCCTGAGTCTTATGATCGCATCATAGGCCGCCGGATTGTGCTCCTTCAAATGCTCATCCATTCGTTTTCTTCTCGCCTTATATCTGTCGACAAATTCAGGATGCTCGCTCTCAAGCCTGTGAAGAAGCTGGCTCCGCCTGCGCTCAATACGCTCTGCAACAGAGTCCTCATCCTCGCCTGTAGCCCTCACGATCTCCTCTATATGAGCCTCCATATGCTCAAGCCATTCTTCCTCATCCTGTATATCCATCTGCTTCCAGAAACCGGTCATGAGCTGTTCAACCCCGGTTCCATTCTTCATACTGCCTATGGATTCACGGATGTGCTTCTCTATGACATCTTCCGCATCATCGCCAAATGCCCACACAAGCTCCTGTGCCATGTGCTCCGCTCTCTTTCTCCTGATGTCATGGTAGCTGTTATGTACTCCAACCAATGGATATGGACTCTCAAGGCCGCAGTCTGACAGCGCTCTCTCCATGGTCTGTCTCACGCATCCTGCCTCTATCATGTCGCCAAGTCCAAGCTTTCTTAGCTGGACGTTGAGCTGGCCTATATGCTCCGTGATATAGAGCTTCACGCCCTTATCCTTCAGCGTGTCGTACATGATCCTAAGTGTCTTGGCAGCCGTCACATCCACGCTTCCCATGGCGGACGCATCCACTATGACCGCCTTTGTGTCATCCTGTACCGCATCCATGATGTCCTTCTGGAATATGGCTATATTTGCAAAGAACAGGTTACTGCTGAATCTGTAAATAACTATATTCTGTATAGGATATGCATGCTTGAACCTCTCGAGCGCAAGGAATTCCTCATGTCCAGGTACCAATCCCAGGAAGCTTCTCGGAGGGTCCGCAGCCTTCCTTATGACTGCGGCAAATGAGAGTATTATTCCTATGAGAACTCCATTTATCGTTCCAAGTATCAGCACGCCGAGGAAAGCTCCGCAGAATATATAAAATTCCACCTTGCTCACCTTCCACAGCTTTGCCGCCAGATCAAATTCCAGAGCACTGTAGAGTGCGGAGATGACGATTGCCGTGAGCACCGGAACAGGCAGATAGCCTATAAATCCCGTTCCACACACGAGGATCACGATCATCACTACTCCTGCAAATATTCCTGTAAGCTGTGTCCTGCCTCCATACTGCTCACTCATGGTGGTTCTGGACACGGAGCCGTTTATCGGACAGCAGCCTGTGAATGCTGCGGCAAGATTTGCCATTCCAAATGCCAGAAGCTCCTGATTGTCGTCTATCTTATATCTGTTCTTCTGGGCGAAATTGTTCTCAGCCAGAAGCGTCTCCGCCATGATTACTACTGCTACCGACAGGCTGACCGTCAGGATATTTGGAAGCATCCTCACATCTATCTGCGGTACAACGATCTGCGGAAGTCCTCTGCTCACCTCCGACAGACATACTATTCCGTATTCATCCATATCTATCACGCAGGACAGCACCGCTCCCGCTGCCATGACGCATATCGCCATCGGAAACTTTGGTATGAATCTTCTTGAAACAAGCAGTACCGCAAGGGCCGTCAGTCCCATGATTATTGACGGCACATTTACATCTCCTATCGTCTCTGCTATGTGCTCCACAAGCTCGAACAGCTCTCCTGTTCCCGCTCCGGCTCCATAGAGCTTCGGCACCTGCATGAGTATGATTGTGGTGCATATTCCTGATATGAACCCGCCCATGACCGGGGTCGATATGTAATTTACAAGCTTGCCCGCCTTGAACAGGAAGAATACCAGCAGCCACAGCGCCGTGAAAAATGTTATCACCGGAACGACCTGCATCGCCTGCTCTGTTCCCGGCGTAACCCCCAGCGTCACCAGTGCGGCTCCGACCAGCGCCGCAGGCGCGGCATCCACACCGAACACGAACTGCCTCGACGTGGACAGCAATCCAAATATGATGATCGGGAACACCGAACCATACAGTCCATATACCGCCGGCAGCCCGGCTATCTGCGCATACCCCATCGATATCGGTATTGACACCGCCGCTATGATAATTCCTGTCAAAAGATCAGGAAGCAAATTCTCTTTCTTATAATTCTTTAGTGTATGACATAATGAAATTTTTGATACCTTGATTTTCTTGCCCTCCTGGGATGTTAATGTGTGCTGGATGTGCCTTGGCTTGCTTTGCGTACTCTGGCTTGCTTTGCATGCCCTGGCTCGCCTCGGTTGGAGTCCGAGGGGTGCCATAACGCAATGTTTTTATCTTTTTGAAGATTTCCAACACTTCTGCTCACAATTTTATCACTAAATTGCTTTTATTTCGAGAAAAGATACAATTTTTGAATTTCTTGTATCTTTTTGGCTTTATTTCAGCAAAAGGCGAAAATTTTATGCTCTTTTTCCTTGTCTACTCCGCCCAGTTTTCCAGTCTTAAGCCCCCAACCCGCTCAAATTCCTTTGTATTGTTCGTCACTATTGTGCAATCCAACGCTCTGGCATGCCCGGCGATCATAGTATCTAACGGGCCTATCGGTGTTCCTGCTTTTTCGAGTTCAGCCCGGACCTCGCCGTAACCCTCAGCAGCATAAGCGTCAAAACTCATAACCTCAATATTCGCCAGCAATATCGCAAGTGCAAGCCCGTTTTTCTCCACCGAACTACTCTTCTCAACACCATGAATCAGCTCTGCAT
>CAVCCL010000115.1:8574-9704 GCA_963600665.1 Bifidobacterium catenulatum
AAATCGTCAGAAAACATGTCTATAGCCTGCATAAATGAACTCCACTTACTTGTCTTTGGCATAAGCAATACAATATCTCCTATCTTATTTACAACTACCTCGTCTGTATCAAACCTACATTCCTTTGGAAGTCTTACAGCCTGGCTTCTTCCATTCTCAAATACCTTCGCAGTCATCATAAAACCACTCCTTCCTGAATATACATTTATGATTAATTCCATCCTCATAATTAGTATATATCAGGATATATATCTATATCAATGTATTTATTAAATTTTATGATTCTGACAGGAAGTATTCCTTCACAACATTCGCTATCTTGAGCTGTGTGAGCGGATGATTCGATGTCTCATATGTGGTGATCAGATTGACTGAGGGAATTATTCCATGTTCGACATATGAATTCAGCTTGTCGATCGTGCTCCGCGCATAGTCAGGCTTGTCCATCATACCAAAATGCTCCCAATAAAAGTATTCTCCCGTCACGGGATGCCTTATCGTAAAGTCTGGGAACATTATCCTGTCGCCAAGATTCAATATGCACTCGTATCGAAATGGAATGTTATTGAGAAATAGCTCCGCCGCGATCAGGCTTTCCGACTTTGATCTCACCGACTGGCCCGATATTGTCTTATGCACAAGAGCTTCTGTTTTATATCGATTGTGTTCAAACGGAGAATTGCACCACTCTGTTAATTCGTCAGTACTGCTCTCCATTGTAAAGCGTAATAACTCTTTGAAATTTTGTTCTTTCAACAATTTTGGAATCCTTTTGGAATATGTCTCCGATTTTTTCAGATATGAGTCGATACAATTCTTTTCGAACTGCATGTCCTTTCTGAGATATTCAAGATATTTCTTCTGCGCCATGATCTGCGCAAATGGCTGATCTTCCCGCTGGATGTACGACCTCTCACCATTCTTGGCCAAGTACCACCTTACATACTTGCCATTGCTTGTCACCTGAAGGCTCCCCGGCGGCAGCTTGCCGATCCTAGCATCCAACTCCGCCAGCTTTTCTTCCAACTGCCGGCTTCTTATTCTCATCATTTCCTCGATAGTTCATCACCTCATTCGTATTTTTTATGTGAGTATAACATTTCACAAGGAATTTTCAAGCAAATTTATGC
>CAVCCL010000115.1:9714-26445 GCA_963600665.1 Bifidobacterium catenulatum
TTTTTTAGGCTTTATGTCAACTTAAATCTTGGAATTATCGCTTAATTATATCTACTCATATGGGCATTGCTATTACATTATGTTAACATACACAAGTTTTACTATACGCAAATATTATGCAATACTAAATATTCTTTTCGTTATTATCATCATTCCTTAGCAAATCCCCTCCCTAAGAAACACCTCCCCAGGAAATCACTCTCTGTTTTTATCTTTTTGAAAATTTTCGGGTATGTTGCGCACAAAATTATCGCAAATTTGTACTTTTATGGCGAAAAGATACAATTTCCTAAATTCTTGTATCTTAATGCACTTTTTGGGGCAAATAGATACAATTTTGTGTGCTTTTTGTACTTTCCCTTCTCTACTTACTTTTCATACTCATCCACCTAATTAATGTACTACATCTAATTAGCCATTTATCTCAATTTTCGTCATCTCAAAGCTTGTTATTCCCAATACTCGATCCCCCCCAAGCTCGTTTTCCTCCAAGATCTTGTTCTTTTACCAAGACCTGCGCCCCCTCTCACTCCTCCAGCATATTCTCGATAAATATCCCATACCCCCTGGTTGGGTCGTCTACGAATACGTGGGTGACGGCGCCGATTATCTTGCCGTCCTGGATGATCGGGGAGCCGGACATTCCCTGTACCACTCCGCCCGTAAGGTCTATGAGGGCATCATCAGTCACATGGAATTCTATATTCTTGTCGGATGAATTCCTGTCCACATACTCTATGTCTATCTCGTACTTCTCAAGCTCGCCGCTCATTCTGGAATATATATAAGCCTGCCCCTTGTGGACTTCATGACCTCTGGCTATATACATGCGCTCCGCATCGCCGTACTTCGCCTGGCAATAGCTGGTGTCCAGATGACCATATATTCCACTTGCACTATTACCGTCAATAATGCCGACCAAAGATCTTCTATAGGCAATGCTTCCCTGAAGTCTGCCCGGTTCCGAGGAGTACGACTTGCTTATATTTGTAATATCCGTTGTGTACACTCCACCGGTGCTACACCTCATCATAACTCCCGTATCTATATCCGACACACTGTGTCCAAGAGCCATGAAATTTGTTCCGTCGACAAATGTAACTGTGCCTATTCCCGACACATCATCCTTCACCCACGCGCCCAGCAGATAAGCGCCATTCTCGTTTTTTTCCGGTGTGATGTTACAGACCTTCTCCTCCCCATCCCTTATATATCTCACGGACAAGCTCTCGCCCTGGCTTTCAGCAACAATATCGAGCAACTCTGACCTCTTGGATATCTCCACGCCGTCTACACTCACAATATAATCCCCTGTACAAACCTTTCCATCAGCAGGGCAGCAGGACTCGCCATTTTCATTTTTAAAGCTGCACACATCCACCACCAAAACACCATCCGTCTTCATATAGATTCCCATCGCCTCGCCGGACGGAACTACAGGCCGGTCAAATATATCACTTCCAAACTCCGCATCCTTCGTGGTCGCCCTTGACACTATCCCATCAAGTGTTGAGCTTGTCTTCTCTGACATTCCAACATCCACTCGTCTGTCCACCAACACACATAAAACCAATAGCGCTGCAAGGAGCAACAGATCCGCCACAGCCACCCATATAATTACTTTCTTATATCGCCTCATAATCTATTCCTCCTACCTATACTAAAAAACAACTAATAACTTATAAAACCTTCTTCACCATAATTTCCGTTCATAATAACAATTACGTTCCAACTTTTCTTAAATACATCAAAAACACATTAAAAAACCACTCATTATCCACTGAAGTTATCTGTAGTATATTACTCCCCCTCTTCAATTTCTTCCTGCATCATCTACACACCTCTCATAAATTAAAACTCATCACAACCACTTATCCCTTAATTCTTAAACATATAAAAAAAGAGTAACAGCCTTGGCTGTTACTCTTAGTATGTTGTGTTAGGAATAACTTTATATCAGTATTTTTTTGTCTTTTCTGCCATTTGTTTCATCTCGCGGGCATTGCTCATAACTGCTTCAGTTATGGTCACGCCGCCGAGAAGTCTTGCAATCTCCTCTGTTGATTCCTCGTCGTTCAGACGGACGATCCTTGTCACAGTCTTGCCCTCGTCGGCAGACTTTTCTATGAGATAATGGCTGTCCGCCATCGCTGCGATCTGTGGAAGATGGGTTATGCTTATGACCTGATGACTTCTGGAAATAACTGCCATTTTTTCAGCAACCTTCTGCGCTGCACGGCCGCTTATTCCCACATCGATCTCGTCGAATACAAGGGTGCCGATGTTGTCCTCGGACGCCATGCAGGATTTGATCGCCAGCATTATCCTTGAGAGCTCACCGCCGGATGCCACGTCATATAACGGTCTCATCTTCTCGCCGACATTTGTCGAAATGACAAAGTAGCAGTCATCGATTCCATTTGCCGTACACTCCGGAAGCCTGTCAAATATCATGTCAAACCGGACTTCCATAAAACTCAGATCAGCAAGTGCATCTCTGATGTCTCTGCACAGATTCTCAGCCTGCTTCTGTCTCTCAGCGGTAAGCGCATCTGCTGCCTTGAACATGGCTTTCTCCGCCTTTTTTATTTTGTCTGAAAGTCCCGCTATGTATTCGTCATATTCAGACAGCCTTTCGTATTCCTTCCTGCTGTCCTCCAGATATTTGAACACCTCTTCCACGGTGCTTCCATATTTTCCCTTTATATCATTGATGACGTCAAGCCTGGACTCAACACTTCTAAACTCAGAATCGTCAAAATCCATGCTCTGCATGTAATCATTTAATTCAACGTTAAAATCATTGAGAAGCGCGTCAATATTTTCCAACTGACTATACAGACCGTCTATCTCTCCGTCGAGATCCTTTATTCCCTTCATCGATGCCAGAGCTCTGCCGATCTCATTTCCCGCAGATGAAGAAGATTCATAACCTGTAACGCTGTATACATCCGAAGCTGCCGCAACTATATCACGGGAATTGACCATCCTGTTGTACTGATGCTCAACATCTTCGTCCTCACCAGGTTTTATATTTGCAGACTCGATCTCCGCAATCTGGTACTTGAGGAATTCTACCTTTCTGCTCCGCTCCGCCTCATCCATCGAGAGCTCGTCCAGCTCACGCCTGAGTGTGACATACTCTCTGTGATACTCGGCAACCTTCTGCTTCAGGGGATCTATGGATGCTCTGCCATATTTATCCAGAAGTTTCATATGCTCCGCTTTCTTAAGGAGCGTCTGCTGCTGGTGCTGCGTGTGCATATCTATGAGAAGCGCTGAGACCTCCCGGAGCTTTGCGGCGGTCACCGCCATATCATTTATAGTGTTGATGGTTCTGGAATTATTTATTCTCCGTGTGATGAGTATCTCGCCATCCTCCGATGGCTCCACTCCCAGATCTCTGATCTGCTCAATCACCTGGGGATCATCCACCAGGAAAAGCAGTTGACAGAAGCCCTCCTTGTCGGGCTCCCTGACTATATCCTTCGGAAGCTTATCTCCCATACCGATCTTCAGGGCTCCCATGATTATGGACTTACCCGCACCGGTCTCACCGGTAAGTATGTTGAGATTATCGGTAAAATTAACATTTGCATCGTCTATGAGTGCAATATTCTTGATATGTACATTAAGTAACATTTGTATCCTCCTGTTGACGCACAGACTTTATTACACATAACATATTACAGAGAGCTGTCATCTCTGCATCTTATCTATCGTCTTCATGACCGAATCGGTCATCTCCCGGCTTCTGACCGCCAGGAATATGGTGTCGTCCCCGGCTATACTTCCGAGGAGTCCATTTATCTCCACATTGTCAAGTGCTGCGGCGACTGCCATCGCCATGCCCGACACTGTCTTGATCACTATCAGATTCTCCGCCGGCACCATGGATAATATGCCTGCCCCGAGAACCTTTCTGTACGACTCTATGGACTCATGTGTTGCCGACTTTCCCAGAGTGTACTTCTGCCTGCCACCCGCCACGGCAACCTTGGTGAGGTTGATCTCTCTTATATCTCTCGATATGGTGGCCTGGGTCGTATTGAAGCCCGCCTCGGCCAGCTTCTCCAGTAGTTCATCCTGGGTCTCTATATCATATTGTTCGATTATCGACAAAATCATCGCCTGTCGCTTCTGTTTCATATCACTTTCCCCCAAGCTTGTTTCTAAGTATCTCGTAGAAATTCACGTCACTCGCCTTTACGAGCTGTGTGGTTCTCTGTGACACGCATATATCAAGGACATCGCCTGCTGCCAGTTCGAAATCATTTCCACCGTCAAATGAAACTATCGCCTCAGTATCCTGTGTCTTCCTCTTCTTGGCGATCTCTATGGACACCTTTGCATCACTAGGAAGCACAATACTCTTCGAAGTCAGCGAATGTGGACATACCGGAGTGATGATCATCAGCCTTGCCATCGGATCCACGATCGGACCGCCGGCTGAGAGATTGTAACCCGTGGAGCCCGTAGGGGTCGATATGATGATTCCATCGCCCTCATAGGCATTCAGAAAACTTCCATTTACATAGACATCAAGACCTATAAGTCTCGAAAATCCCGCTCTGCTGATAACTATATCATTGAGCGCCCTCTTCCTGCACTCCTTGCCATCTCCTGTTCTGACAGTTCCCCTGATCATCATTCTGTCCTGCATAGAATAATCATCCGCAAGCAGTCTGTCTATGATGGTCTGCCAGTTGGTGATCTCTCCTTCAGTGAGGAAACCCACCGTTCCAAGATTTATCCCAAACAGAGGAATCTCCACATGGCTGGCACTGGATGCCACATTGAGGAGTGTTCCATCCCCTCCAAGAACAAGTATACAGTCAAAGCTCTCAAGCTCATCCGTAACCTGCTGCTTGTCACATGCGCTGAAGCTGTAGCAGTCCATGGCTTTGCACGCACCATTTTGCTCTTCGATATACGCTGTGATCTCCGATGTTATGCGGTTATCCTCATCCTTATCCGGGTTATATACTATATAAAAATTCTTCATATCGTATCCTCTATGACTTGTTCAGTTCGTTGTGGGACTCCTCCACCAGAGCCTTTATGTCGAATTCCTCATCTGTCTTTGACTCGTCCTTTGATATGTGGAGCAGATATTCTATGTTGCCCTCAGGTCCTTTTATAGGCGAATAGCTGAGGTGCAGCGTGCGGAAGCCTATGCTTCTCGCATAACCGACTATCATCTCCACAACCTCGATATGGGTTGAAAGCTCTCTTACAACGCCCTTCTTGCCGACCTTCTCTCTTCCCGCCTCGAACTGCGGCTTGATAAGGCACACGATCTCTCCGCTATCTGTAAGCAGCTCCTTTACAGCAGGAAGCACCTTCGTTAGAGATATAAACGACACATCGATCGAGGCAAATTCAATCTTATCGTCAATATCCTCAGGTGTGACATATCGTATATTTGTTTTCTCCATACAGACAACTCTCTCGTCATTTCTGAGCTTCCATGCAAGCTGTCCATGGCCCACGTCAACGGAATACACCTTCACCGCACCATTCTGTAGCATACAGTCAGTAAAGCCGCCAGTGGACGCACCTACATCCATGCACACCTTACCGGCAAGTTCCACGCCGAAATGATCCATCGCCTTCTCAAGCTTCAGACCTCCACGGCTCACGTATTTGAGTGTGTTGCCCCTGACCTCTATCTTAGCGGTCTCGTCAAATGTCGTGCCTGCCTTATCCTCTTTGTTGTTGTCAACATACACTATTCCTGACATGATGATGGCTTTCGCCTTCTCTCGTGAATCTGCCAGTCCCTGTTCTACAAGGAGAACATCAAGTCTCTTCTTCATCTGTCTTCCTCTTATTCTGTACAATCTGTAGATATTATATGTTTTATCCTGTCATACAGCGAATCTGCATCAAGCCCAAGCATCTTCCTGAGCTCCTGCACAGTTCCCTGCTGAACAAATGTATCCTCAATGGCACACACTGTCACATCCACATCAAGGCGTCTGTCCATGACATACTCCTCGACCAGAGATCCGTACCCGCCATGCTTTATCTCTTCTTCAATAACCACTATATGTTCATGATCCCTGCTGAGCTCATCTATCATATCAGTATCGATCGGCTTCAGGAATCTTGCATTGACAAATGTGACATTTGTTCCCTCTGCCAGCAGTCTGTCATACACCTTCTCGGCCTCCTGGACCATGTTGCCAACAGCCATGATGACAAGCTTCTGTCCTCTGTGGATGATCTCGCTCCTGCCATACTCAATATCCGCATTGTATTCCCTAAGTCCATAGTAGGCCTCTCCTCTGGAATACTTGAGTGCAACCGGGCCATCGTAAGCAACTGCCCACTCCATGGCTCTGGTGAGCTCATATCTGTTCTTCGGCGCAATGATGGTCATGTTCGGAATATGTGACAGAAACGCCGTGTCAAATATTCCCTGGTGTGTATCTCCATCCGCACCTACAAGCCCTGACCTGTCAATGGCAAATATAACATGCAGCTTCTGCAGGCACACATCGTGTAATATCTGGTCATATGCCCTCTGCAAAAATGATGAATATACAGCAACCACTGGCACCAGTCCCGATGCCGCAAGTCCCGCGGCAAACGTAACAGCATGCTCCTCCGCTATACCAACATCAAATGCCCTGTCCGGGAACTCCGCAGCAAACGCCGACACTCCTGTTCCCTTGCCCATGGCAGCCGTTATGGCCGTTATCCTCGGGTCAGCCTTGCCAAGCTCCACCAGCTTTCTGGCAAACACTCCTGTGTTTGTCATGACCTTCCTGTCCTTCATGACCTTTCCTGTCTGTATATCAAACGGATCAACGCCGTGGAAATAACTCGGGTGTCTCTCAGCATGGGTATATCCCTTGC
The DNA here is from genome assembly GCA_963600665.1 of Bifidobacterium catenulatum. Taxonomy (GTDB): domain Bacteria; phylum Bacillota; class Clostridia; order Lachnospirales; family Lachnospiraceae; genus Coprococcus. The sequence continues at coordinate 16,579 of CAVCCL010000115.1, forward strand.
CCTTCACAGTCTTCACATGCACAAGGATCGGTCTGTTGAGCTTAAGCGCTTTGCGGAAAGTGGCCTCCATCACATCTATGTCATGTCCGTCTATAGGCCCAATATATGTGACTCCCAATTCCTCGAAGAACATCCCCGGCACAAATATCTGCTTGATGGAATCCTTTGACTTCTTCAGTCCCCTGGCGAGATGTTCTCCAGCCACAGGGATCTTCATGAGGATCTTCTCCACATTGCCCTTGAAATCATTGTACTGCTGTCCGACTCTTATCTTGCTGAGATATGTGGACATACCGCCGACATTCTGATCGATGGACATATTGTTATCGTTCAGCACCACAAGGCAACTGGTCTTGATATCCGCCATATTATTCATGGCCTCATACACCATACCGCCTGTGAATGAGCCATCGCCGATCACCGCAGCAATCTTCTCATTTGTACCCTTGATACTTCTGGCGCACGCCATTCCAAGCGCAGCGGAAATGGATGTTGAGCTGTGTCCTGTATTGAACGCATCACACGGACTCTCACTGGTCTTCGGGAAACCGCTCATTCCCCCAAACTGCCTGAGAGTACTCATCTCATTCTTCCTGCCCGTCAGTATCTTGTGGACATAGGACTGATGTCCCACATCCCATATAAGCTTATCCTCAGGGAAATCCAGAACCCTGTGAAGTGCTATGGTCAGTTCCACACATCCAAGATTCGGAGCCAGATGTCCGCCGGTCTCGCTCACATGTGACACGAGAAATTCTCTGATCTCATCCGCCAGCTCCGGCAGATCTTCCCTGTCTATATCCTTTATATCGTTTGGTTTATTTATTCTATCCAGTATATTCATATGCACACCACGAGAGGCGTCCTATTTATCCCTGTTTATCAGCCAGATGACCAATTCCTTCAGGAACTCATTGTCCCCGCCTATCTCTTCCAATTCTCTTACTGCTCTCTCCGACAGCTCAGTCACATAACGTCTAGATTCATCAATTCCATGTATCGTGACATATGTAACCTTGCCATTCTCCTCATCACTCAACGTCGGCTTTCCAAGAAGCGCACTGTCTCCACAGACATCCAGAATATCGTCCTGGATCTGGAACGCCATGCCGACGTCCGATGCTATCTTGTGTACCGCCGCAACCTGAGCCTCGTCCGCACCCGCAAGTATCGCACCTATCATCATGGACGCCTCTATGAGTGCTCCGGTCTTGTTCTCATACACATATTCAAGCTGCTCCTTTGAGAGCTCCTTGCCGGTCATCTCCACATCGACGACCTGACCACCTATCATGCCGTTTATACCCGGCTTCTGCGCAAGCACACACAGCGCTGATGCCACAGCATTTATATCCTCACCCATGCCAAATGCATTGCATGCGGTCTCATATGCATAGTTGAGCAGCGCATCGCCCGCAAGAATTGCCATCGCCTCGCCAAACACCACATGGGATGTCTTTCTTCCGCGCCTGTAATCGTCATTGTCCAGAGCCGGAAGATCGTCATGTATGAGTGAATATGTATGTATCATCTCTATCGCAGCCATGAACGGCTTAATAACCTCTGATTTGCCACCGAACAGTCTGTATGTCTCCTCCATGAGCATAGGACGAAGTCTCTTTCCCCCGGCCTCCACCGAGTACGCCATGGCCTCACACACGGTCCTGTTAAATCCATCTGCAGGTGGCAGATAGCTCTCAACTATATCGTTGATCCTTGCCGCCTTCTCCGCTATAAGTTTATCTATCATGCTTCCTCCTGACCCGAAAGTGTTATCATCTCTTTCTCAACATCGCACAGGTAATTCCTGCATCTGTTTATGAGCTGGACGCCCTCAGAATAAAGCTCCATAGACTCCTTGAGACCCGTGTCAGTATTCTCAAGAGCAGCCGCTATCTCATCAAGTCTGGCAAGAGCCTCCTCTATGGATACATCCTGAAGAGTGTCCGCTGTATCCATATTCTGTGTATCTTCTGCCATATCTATTCCTCCTGCCCGGTCACGTCAGCCACGACCGCCTGTATTCTTCCATCATGAAGAGTTATCTCTATATCATCCCCTGGTGTGATCCCTGCCACAGATCTGACAGGCTCACCATCCGATGAAATATATCCAAATCCATTTATGAGCTTCGCTGTAGGCGAAAGGCCATGTATCCTCTCCGTCATGACCGCCAGGGCATTCCTCGTCATATCATACTTTCTGCCCATAGCGCTCTTCATCCTGTCGTGAAGTCTGTCACAGCGCACCGATCTGTCCTCTATCTTATCCGCCATCAACTCATTTATCTGCTTCTCTATTCTGTCAAGCTGCTGCCTCTGACTGTCCATTCTTCCGGATGGACTTAAGAGTCTGAGCTGCCTGTCATATCCATCCAGGCTTCTCGCAAGTCTGTCTATCCTGCCGGATATCAGCATGGTGAGTTGTTCAAATCTCCTGTCAAATTCGGCAACAGTCTCAGCCACCACCGGCAGCGCATGCATGACAGCCGTGGACGGATTGGATTCCCTCCTGTCCGCAACCATGTCCGCAACTGTGGTGTCTATCTCATGACCCGTAGCCGATATGATAGGCGTCTCCGCATTGAATATGGCCCATGCCACCTGCTCCTCATTGAACGCCCACAGATCCTCCTTGGAACCTCCGCCTCTTCCGACGATGATTAGGTCGAGCCCCATAGAATCAAGTATCTCGATTCCTCTGGATATATCCGCCGCCGCATACTGTCCCTGCACGGTCGCAGGATAACAATAGAGCTGGGCATACGGATCCCTCCGTTTTGCCACTGCACGGATATCGCTTATCGCAGCCTTTGCCCCCGCAGTCACTATTCCTATCCGTCTCGGATAGGCAGGGATAGGCTTCTTGTATTCCTGCGAAAACAGCCCCATGCCGTCCAGTCTGGCTATGAGTCTCTCCAGCTTGGCATTAACCTCGCCGTCACCCACACGCACCAGCCTGTCTACATAGAGCTGATACTTTCCGTCTCTCACGAAGACATCAATATGACCAAATGCATGAACCTTGTCTCCGTTCTTCGGAGCAAACTTCAGTCCATATACCTGTTTTCCCGCAAACATAACAGCCGACAGAACTCCACTGGGATCCTTGAGACTGAAATACATATGGCCTCTCTTGTCTGTTCCAAGTCCTGTGATCTCTCCCTCAACTCCCAGACTGCCAAGCCACGGCTCACCGCTGATCAGCTCCTGTATCCTCTCATTGAGTTCCTTGACTGTATATATGTTATTCTGCTGTGGCATCTGCGCCACTCTCCTTCTTGTCCTTATCACCGGATACAAGCTTTGCAAGAAGTGCATTCACGAACTTGCTCGCCGATGCATCACAATACTTCTTTGCCAGCTCAACCGCCTCATTGATGGCGACCTTCTCCGGTATGCTGTCATCGTACTTCACCTCATAGACACCAAGCCTTAATATAGCCAGCTCCTCCTTGCCTATACGAGGAAGCTTCCAGCCTTCTGATATCTGTGAAATGATCTCATCTATCTCTGCTTTCTTAGAGATGATATTCTTAACCTTGGCGGTTATATAATCTCTGTCCTCATCGCTGACTATTCCGTACAGAAGCGGATCGTCCTCCTCATCTCCCGGCATCTCAGGGTCAAATGCAAAATCAAGCTGATCCTGCATGCCCTCAGCGTCATTGAACTCCAGTGTAAATACTATCTTGAATATCCTGTCTCTTATCTCTCTTCTAGTCATATCTTCCTCTCCACTATATAAAGCTTTATCTGTATCCTATCTGCCGTCTCCAACACGTACACCGGCTATCCTTATGTTGACTTCCTCAACGCTCAGTCCTGTCATGGTCTCTATAGCCTGCTTGACCTTATCCTGAACCTGACCCGATACTGATGGTATGCTGTACTCGTACAGAACCTCTATCGCAATATCAACCTTTACCTTGCCCGGAAGAAGCTCTACCTTAACTCCCTTTGCAGGGTTCTTCTTTCCGAACTTTGAGGCAAGCTCATTTGGAAGGTTGCCTGTAAGTCTGTATACACCTTCAACCTCTCCGGCTGCAAGTCCTGCTATGATAGCCACAACGTCATCCGCTATCTGAACTTTGCCCAGAGAATTGCTCTCTTCTATATTGTAAGAATTATCCTGAACCGCGCTGCCTTCAATCACGATATCATCATTCAACTTATCACTCATGGTCATACCTCCCGTTTCGTATGGGTTATTTGAATCTTATTATAATCTGAAGGCAGCTATTTTGCAAGTATATGCGGTTCACGGCTTATCCTTCCGCTGTCTATTTGCCACCCATGACAGATATTGCAACACTGCTTATATCATACCCTGTTTTTCGGATAACTATGTCCTCTATCTGTGCTCTCTCTGTATCCGACAGCGATTCCACATTCAGCGACACGTCAACAGCCTCATCACTTATGGTCACTATGGCATCGCTATACCCCTTTGCCGCCAGAACTGTCTCGACATCTGTCTCCTTCTCTATGGTATCGTTCAGCTTCACATATGTATCGGTCGCCTCCTTCTTTGCCGAATCGCTGAGAGCCTCATCACCTATCACATCCATCAGAGCTTCCTTGCTCCTTGATCTGCTCTGCTCACGGTTCAGCTTTGCCGCAGCCATATTGCTTGTCACCTGTGCACTGGTGAGTACAGCGTCACCGATTTCATCCTCCTGACCATTGAGCTCCACATCCTCGGTCTGGCCATTCTCATCCTTCACCGCCTGTGAGTTCTCATTTTCTGCCATGGATGAGAGATCCTCATAGTTGATCACCTCGACCTGTTTTTTGTCAGTTTTTTCCTTCTTCTTGTCCTTCCCTGCATCCGCAAAGCTCATGTAACCGGCCACCCCTATCATAACTGCAAGTGCGATGACCGCCAGTCTGTTCTTTCCACTGAATTTCTTCATAGTCCCTCCACATTAATTTGCTTCTAATATCACAATCTTATGCGTCGGCACGTCAAATAATGCCTGCACTGCATTCGTTATCTTAAGCGTTGTATCGCCATTTTCCGCGCCCTTACAAATGATAACCACCCCCTCGGTCTCCGGCTCCCTGTACCTGACCACATACGGCGAGCTCCCGCTGCCCTCACTTACCATAACCGTCTCCTCCGACACACTTCTCTGGCTGCTGTCGCCGTTCTCACTCGAACTGCTTCCGGAGTCCTTCAGCGCGATATTTTCCCCGCTGTCCTTGACCGTTATCATCACTCTCACATCTGATATTCCGTCCACCTGCTCAAGCACTGATGTGAGTCTCTCCTCCATATACTCCACATAATCCGTGGTATCCCCTGACATATTCCGGTCATTTCCGCCAGTCTCATCAGCGTCAGTCTCATCGACCTGCCCGGTCCATCCGCTCTTTTTATCATTCTTGTCGGTCTTGTTATTATCCGCCGGCCACACAACTATCATCAGACATATCCCTGACAGCAAAATGAGCAGCAACTTATATAATCTGTTGTTGCTGCTCTTCAATATATTCATGATCCCCGATATTCCCTTTTTCTTAGAATCCTCCACTACAGTCCCTCCTGCATATGATCTGTATTGCCCCTCCTGATGGTAATTCTGTTCTCATCTACGCCGTATTCCTCTGACACCGCAGATCTCACTCCGTCTGCGTCTACTTTATCAGACTGTATGTATATCTCCATGCTGTCTATCTCAAGCTCCTCCCCGGTGACTATATGCACCACTGCATCGGCATTACATTTGTCAGATATAAACCGCTCCACTACCTCCTCCATGGCCCTGACATACATCTCATCATCGCCCTCGGCCACGTCCATTCCAAGCGATTCACTGTATGTATTGAACTCTATCCTGTCCGCATACCCAAGCCAGCCTATGACAGGATTTATCACGACCATCATCATGACAAATCCCACAGCCGCCTGGACATATCTGCGCATCTTCGGATCCGGGGCAATATACAGCACGACAGAAAAAAGTATACTGCACACAACTATATTTTTCAGCCACTCAGCAAGCATGCACATCCTCCATCCGTTCTATGATATGTTCACTGACATCAGGGCTATGCTTATAATGAACATCATCACGCTTATTCCGCACGCCCTCAGCATCAGCTCCACTGTCTCCGCCATGCTGCCTGCTGCCTCGGCATATCTCTTGTCTCCGACCGGCTGCACCACCGCTGCGATGAACCTTAATATGAACATGATGACGATTATCTTGATCATTGGCACTGCGGCCAGTATGACTATCATGATAGTGCACGCCATCCCCATACAGTTCCTGATAAATTCCCCTGTGCTCACCATCACACTGATGACAGCGCTCACCGTGGACATTCCTGCACCTTTTCCCAATATCCTGAGTATGCCATTTCTTGAAAGCCTGTCCATGGACGGTGCTATCATGCTCTTGACCACATTTATCCCGGTTACCACCGCAAACATCGTCCGCATTCCCCACACCGCCAGGCTCTTCATAAGCCCCGCCATCCGGGAAAAGTAATCCTCACTTCCGAGATTATTTATGAGTGCTATGAGCCCGCCGCATTTGATGAGGGGGAGTATGAACCTTATTATCACATTCTGGCAAATGTATATCACCAGGATTATGACCGACTGTGAATATCCGGCACTCTCCGGGCCGCTCACATATAACACAGACGAGGCGTACATGGGATAGAACGCTTTCATGAACTCCGTGACATCTCCTATGGTGTCCTGCACGATGGACTGCACAAGAACGAAATCCCCCAGCAGCAATGACAACAGCACCATGTATGTAACCATGAAACCATGGGCAGATACATACTCGCCCATATTTCCCGCAAGCTGGGCAAATGTACTTCCGAGCACGATCACCGCTATGATCTGCAGCGCCAGTCCCCTGCTTGTCCTGACCTCGTATATGACACTGTCAGAAAATACCTTCAGTGCCATATCTATGGTGGCATCCACGTCGCCGGTCTTTAGGGACTCGTATATGTCGTAGAAGGTCACGTCGGATTTGTCTTTTGTTATCTCATTGAGGCTTCCGATGACGGAGTCGTCCTCCAATATGTCTGAGTTAATATCAGAGTCACTTTCCGTGGTATTTTCCTTTTCATTCTCAGCATAAAATTCCGGACAATATTTGATATATGTGGATTCAACTTTACTCTCCATCCACACATTTGCCGCATCAGGCACTGACACCCCCATAAAGAGCATCAGCACCCCCACTATCAAATTACCCCTCAACTATGGTCACCACCAGATCTATAACTCCCATGAGTATGGGCATACTGAGCAGAATAAGAGTTATCTTTCCCGCCATCTCCACCTGGGATGCCATGGCATTGCAGCCGGCATCTTTGCAGATATCTGATGAGAATCGGCATATATATGCTATCCCTATCATTTTCAGGATCACGTCTATATATGAAATATTCACCGACACGTACGCTGTCAGCCTGTCTATGTACGAAGCTATAAGTCTGAATCTGCTCACAACAAAATACATGAGCATCATACACCCGGCTATGGACAACACGATCCCGTACCCGGAATCCAGTTCTTTTATCTTCACCGCAATCAGAACCACGATCACCGCAGCCAGAGAAACCGCCATGAGATTCATCATTTACCCCCACATCTACTCTCATTTATTGTCCTATATTTACAATATCCATGATCTCGTTGAACAGGTCACTTATGTACGGGATAACCCAGGAAAGCACAATGATGAGTCCCGCCAGATTGAGCAGATAGGCGTGCTCCTCCTTGCCTGAATGTTTTAGTATCTGGTTGAGCAGTGCCACCAGAATTCCCACTGCACCTATTTTTAGAAGTATCTGGATCGTCATCGTCTCTCCCTCTTAACCTACATGAGCAATATAACTATGAATACGCCTCCAAGCAGTCCAAGTGAATTGGCAAGCCTCTTTATCCCGGAGCTTCTGGCGCGTTCCCGCTGGTATCTGTCAGTAATTATATCTTCCACAAGATTTATCCTTGAGAGCTGTGCCTCAACGTCCATGTCTCCCATTATCTTTCCAAGCCTGTCCACATCCGCCAGCACCTCCAAGCTCAGAGCACTGTCCCGTCTCAGCATCGCCAGTGAGTCTGTCCACAATTCTGCAAATGGCCTGTCTCTGTTCTTCTCGGCCATCTCCGCCAGACCACTCACCCATTTCCCGACATTTCCCTTGAGACGCTTTGCACTGTCGGCGAGTATCTCCGGGAGCTCCGATCCGGCATACATGATCTGCCCCTTGAACAGTTGTATGAAGAGCAGCATTTCCTCCATCTCCTTCACCATGCGCCCATGCAACTGCCCTATGGCATGTCCAACCATAAATGAGGCATATACGATCAGACAGCCTCCTATTGCCTTAACCATGTCCTGCCTCCCATCTAATCGTACCAGCACAGCCGGTTGCCCTGGCCGTCAAATATATCAGAGATCTGTCCCGCCTTATCACCTCCAAGCACGACATACCTCTCAAAAACCCTGTTCTCCACAAGACGCCTTATCCCTGCCCTGTCTCTCACATCATCCATGGAATAGCCATGTGCAGTTGCAAGCAGACGGCAGCCGCAGTTTATCACGCCGAAAATGGCATCGACATCCTGCTGCCCTCCTATCTCATCGACCGCTATGAGATCAGGCGCCATGGTCCGAACCAGCATCATCATTCCTGAAGCTTTTGGACAGCAGTCAAGAACATCCGTCCTCATTCCGACATCATTCTGCGGAACACCCTTGTAGCACGCCGCTATCTCCGATCTCTCATCAACCACACCAACTGTCATTCCTCCGTCAGACACTACTCTTATGATGTCCCTGAGCAGTGTGGTCTTGCCGTGACACGGAGCGGACACTATGAGCGTGTTCATCAGCTTGCCGTCACTGTATATGTATGGCAGGACATCACCGCTGCATCCCTTGATCTCATGTGCCACTCTGATATTGAGAAATGATATGTGTCTGATGCATTTGATCCTTGTTCCATCGAGTATGATCTTGCCTGCAACGCCCACCCTGTGTCCACCGCACACAGTGATAAACCCCTGGCGTATCTCATCCTCATAGGCATACAGGGAATGATTACAGATACATTCCAGAGTGTCGTTCACATCCCTTGCAGTCACTATGTACGCATCCTTCATATTACAGGTTCTCGATCCGCAGGAATCAACATATATCTCCGAGTCCTCGTATCTGAGTATAAATGGACTGTTCACCCTCAGACGTATCTCCCACAGTCTTCCATAATCAAGCCTCAGCTTCTCAACCATGCACCTGATCCTGATAGGAAGCAAATGCAATATATCTTCTCCACACATATGTATCGTCCTTCTTCTATATAACACTGTCTGTACAGCTACATAAAAAGTATATTCATGTGGTGGGGTGGTTAGAACCTTTGGTTGCTTACAGCGCAAAAAAGTCCCGGCGATTCAAATATCCTGAATCACCGGGACTCTTATTCTTCTTATATGTTATCGTAGGTAGTTATATCCTAATAATGGTAACAATTATTATACTCTTGAAAGATACTCACCAGTACGTGTATCGATCTTGATCGTGTCGCCCTCGTTAACGAAGAGAGGTACTGATACCTGTGCGCCTGTCTCAACTGTACATGGCTTTGTTGCACCTGTAGCTGTATCACCCTTAACACCTGGCTCACACTCTGTGATAACAAGCTCAACGAAGAGAGGTGGCTCTACAGCAAATACGTTGCCATTGTGTGAACAGATCTTACACAGCTCGTTCTCCTTAACGAACTTGAGTGAATCACCTATAGCTGCTGAGCTGATAGGAATCTGATCATATGTCTCTGGATCCATGAAGTAATAAAGATCTCCGTCATTGTACAGATACTGCATGTC
>CAVCCL010000116.1:0-7117 GCA_963600665.1 Bifidobacterium catenulatum
GGATTTGAACCGGCGATGACGGTGTTGCAGACCGGGGCCTTACCACTTGGCTATCGCACCATATTATTTAATTAAAGCTCCCCGAGTAGGGCTCGAACCTACAACCCCTCGGTTAACAGCCGAGTGCTCTACCATTGAGCTATCGAGGAATAACGTCATAAGCATCTCCAAAAAAGGAAACGCAGAAGGAGGGATTTGAACCCTCGCGCCGCGCGAACGGCCTACACCCTTAGCAGGGGCGCCTCTTCAGCCACTTGAGTACTTCTGCAAAATGCCTAAATAAAAATCTCCTACCAAAGAGTATTTAATTTTTGACGCTTGTTTATAATACCAAACCTGGCAGTGAATGTCAAGGAGTTTTTACAATAAAATAATAAGCCAAAAATCGACAAAAAAGGCGGATACTTTTTTGTATCCGCCCTCTTATCGTTTTGTAGATATTTCTTACTATCTTATCTATAGTAGTAACTGCATCTTATATACTCACAAGCCTGTCCTCTGTAGGTCTTTCCTCCTACCTTGACAACAGGGATAACATATACTCCAAATGTAGAATATGCCTTAAGACCTCTTATTGTATAAGAGCTGCTCTTAGCGCTTACCTTTTTCTTTATCCATTTTGCATTTGAAGAGTATGGATTCTTTGAATAGTATACAAGATAATACTTTGTATTTGCTACCTTCTTCCAGGTAACCTTTGCAGCAGTGCTGCTTACAGAAGTTACATTACTCTTCTTTACACATGCCTGAGGTATGATTGTCTTGAATGCTGACCAGTCGCTCCAGCACTTAGCACCACCATTTGCCTCTTTGTATGCACGGATTCTTACCTTGAATCCCTTGTTGTTGATTGCCTTACGAACCTTTGCGTTGTTGATCTTAACGCTGTTCTTTGTTGTAGCCTTTGTTGTGTATAATCTGGTCTTTCCGTTGAGAGAGTAGATCTGAACCTGGTATCCTGTAGGATAGTCATAGTTTGGATTTGCCTTCCATCCGATTGTTATTACATTTCCACTCTTAGCTGGGCTCCATATAAGAGTTCCTGCCTTTGCATCGGCAACATACTGTGGGTTAACAGGTGCTGAGTAAAGTGTACCTGTTGACTGTCCATAGCCAAGTGCTATGTAGTTTGACTCTGATCTCTTATATGAATATACATAATATCCACTGTAGTGTGTTCCGGCCTGTGCAGGTACAGTTGCCTTGTTTGTAGTAACGTTGTACTGAGCCTCAACCTTTGAACCGCTGATCTTGGCAACAACATATCCTGTTACACCTGAAACGCTGTTCCACTGTAAACCAATCTTGTTCTTTGTGCCTGAAGTCTGCTTTATTGACTTGTAATCTACGCTCTCAGGAGTTGTTACAACCTGAAGTGGATCTGACTGTCCAACAAGCTGCTTGTTGACATATGTCTGAACTATTACATAGTATGCTCTGCCGGCCTGAAGATTGTAAATATACTTCTTATTTGATGTTGAAGTATAAGAACTTAATGCCTGATATCCTGAAGATCTATCCTGGGATAAATACACTAAGTATTCCTCTCCATAATTACCGCTCCACTCAACTGTGACACTTGTCTTGGTGTCGTCTGTCTGCTGAAGATTTGTTACCGCACTTCCTGATGCTGCTGATGCTGTTATTGTCATTGCAAAGAGCATGATTGACATGATTGCAAGGATCAATAACGATCTGTTGAAAACTTTTTCTCTTCTCATTAAATCTCTCCTTTTTCTTCTTTCCCTTGTTAATACAACAATTAATTTAATGTGAGACTAACTCATATTAAAAGTTTACAAGTTTAATATATTTTAGTCAACATTATTGTGACTGTAATATTCAACAATTATTTTGTGCATTTTTGCCAATCCATTGTTGAGATTCTGTATACTTTTTATTTTTTTCCTGTATTATTTATTCTGCTCAAGATAATCCTTTACCGCTGTTTCATACAGGTTGTGTCCCTCTGAATCTATAACCACAATAGCTGGGAAATTCTCCACTGTCATCTTCCTTATGGCCTCTGTTCCGAGATCATCATACGCAATAACCTCGGATTTCTTGATACATTTGGAGAGAAGTGCTCCTGCACCGCCCACGGCTGCCAGATACACAGCCTTGTTGTCGATTATTGCCTGTATAACCTCCGGGCTTCTCTTTCCCTTTCCTATCATTCCACACAGACCCTTGCTGAGAATGAGTGGAGTGTATTTATCCATTCTGCTGCTGGTTGTAGGTCCCGCCGAACCTATGACCTGTCCAGGCTTTGCCGGTGTCGGTCCGAGATAATATATCACATTGCCATTAAGGTCTATAGGAACTATGCCCTTCTCGTATAACTCAGTTCCACTGGCGTCCACGCATCCTGATTCCATGATGGAATCATACATTCTCTTGTGTGCGGCATCCCTGGCACTGTACACTATTCCATCTATATATACATAATCCCCTGCCTTGAGGGTCTTTACCTCTTCTCTGTCAAATGGTGCCTTTATATGTCTATCCATGATGAACCTAACCTCCTCCTATAATACTCTCGTAACGTGTCTGTTCACATGACAGCACATATTCACTGCCAATGGCATTCCGGCTATGTGAGTGGCATATGTCTCTATGTTTACAGCCAGCGCCGTGGTCTTTCCTCCGAGACCGCCAGGTCCTATTCCGGTGTTGTTGATCATCTCCAAAAGCTCACTCTCTATCCTCGCTATATGCTCTCTGTCTGAGTGAACTCCGACCTTTCTTGTGAGAGCCTTCTTTGCAAGCTTCGTAGCAAGCTCAAAGTCTCCTCCAAGACCCACACCTACGAATACGGGAGGACATGCATTTGGTCCGGCATCCTTTACAGCTTGAAGAACAGCGGCTTTCACTCCCTCTTCTCCATCTGCCGGCTTAAGCATGTACACCTTGCTCATGTTTTCGCTTCCAAATCCCTTTGGAGCTATCGTTATCTCTATGTTCTCTCCCGGAACTATATCATAATGTATGATTGCCGGGGTATTATCCTTGGTATTCTCTCTAATAAGAGGATCCTTTACCACTGATTTTCTCAGGTATCCATCAGTGTATCCCTGTCTCACACCTTCATTTATGGCATCAGTTATGTTCATTCCTTCTATATGTACATCCTGTCCGACATTCACAAAGAAAACAGCCATTCCCGTATCCTGACAGATAGGAATATCATTCTCCTTCGCAATATCCAGATTCTCGCACAACTGTCCAAGTATCTGCTTTCCGAGCGGACTGTCCTCAGATTCCACCGAATCCCTGACTGCCTTCTCCATATCCTCAGACAGATTTACATTTGCTTCGATGCACATCTCCCTTACATTTCTGGTAATCTCTTCTGCTGCAATAACTCTCATCTCTTCACCGCCATTTTATAAATTTGTATTTAATCATCCAGGAACGTATCATCGTTCTTTTTGTAGTTTGGATCTCTCCTGTTCATGATGAATTTGTATATGTATAACACCACTGTAAATATCGCAACAACTATGATCATCGCCGCCAATATATATATGATGTTCATTATACTGTAAGAAAGTTCAGACGCCTTCTCGGAACTCTGAAATATCTTGTCCAGCTTTCCTTCCGTTGTTGCCTCTGTAACCGTAGATGCAGCCGTTGTAGCTGCCGATGCCACCACCTGTATCACATTCGCCGTCATGCCTTTTACCCCCAATAATTTTGTTGTATTTTCCCATAATTCCAATCTCTTTATAATAACCTTCAAAATCCTGCGTTCAGGATCATTTTCTCCCAATGTATAATCCAAGATAAGTATATCATAACGGCTATTTGCACACAATCTGTAAACACCCCTGGACATAAAAAAAGATGTACTGTCTTGCATATTACAACACAGTACATCTATCTTTATTTGTGATTATAATTACTCCTCTGAATTACTCTCAGCATCGTTATCCGTATCGTTCTCTACATTCTCTGATACTTCATTATCCAATACTTCATTCTCTGCTGATTCTGGATTCTCTGAGTCCTCTGTCTCTTCATCCTCGTCGCTTCTTGCAAGCTTTGCAACAGATGCCACAAATGTATTGCCATCCTTGCCGATATTCATAAGCTTGACACCAGAGGTTATTCTTCCTATTACAGTTATGTCTGAGCAGTGCATTCTGATCATGATTCCCTCATTGGTCATCATCATAATGTCATGGTCGTTTGTCACAGCCTTTGCACTGACGATGTCACCGGTCTTCTCGGTTATCCTGTAACACTTGACACCCTTACCACCTCTCATCTGAGGTGCAAATTCTGACAGTTCAGTTCTCTTACCCATACCCTTTGTGGTTACGAAGAGCATCTCATCGCCCTGAACATCAAGCTGCATTGCTATAACTTCATCGCCCTTGTCGCATCTTATTCCACGTACACCCATGGATGTACGTCCTGTGTCACGGACACATTCCTCGTTGAATCTGATACACATACCCTTGGCAGTTACAAGGAATACATCATTCTCACCGCTCGTTGCCTTAACCTCTATGAGTTCATCTCCCTCATTCAGTGTTATGGCTGCCAGACCGGTCTTTCTTATATTCTCAAATGCTTCTATCTTGGTCTTCTTTACAATACCATTCTTTGTAGCCATCATGAGATACTTCTTGTCAAATCCAGCTATAGGGATTATGGCTGTTACTTTCTCACCAGGAAGAAGCTGAAGAAGGTTGACTATCGCAACACCCCTTGCATTACGTCCCGACTCAGGTATCTCGTATCCCTTCATTCTGTATACTCTTCCCATGTTGGTGAAGAACATTATGAAGTTGTGGGTATTTGTAAGGAATATCTCATCGATTATATCGTTGTCGATCGTGTTCATTCCCTTGATGCCCTTGCCTCCTCTGTTCTGTACCTTGAAGGTATCCTTTGGCATTCTCTTGATGTATCCGAGCTTTGTCATGGAGATAACGATCTCTTCTCTCTTGATAAGCTCCTCATCTGTTATATCATCTGAGTATGCGGTTATGGATGTTCTTCTCTCATCACCGTACTTGTCAGCTATCGCTGCAAGCTCAGTCTTGATAACTCCGAGAAGCTTGTTCTCATCTGCAAGTATCTCCTTGTACTCAGCTATCTTGGCGATAAGCTCATTGTACTCGTTCTCGATCTTCTCTCTTTCCAGACCTGTCAGAGCACGGAGTCTCATATCAACGATTGCTCCGGCCTGTGCCTCGGAAAGTCCAAATCTTTCAATCAGCTTTGCCTTAGCCTCTCCAACATTCTTGGAATTTCTGATGATAGTGATTACTTCATCTATGTTATCCAGTGCTATGAGATAACCCTGTAATATGTGAGCTCTCTCCTCAGCCTTGTTCAGATCGTACTTTGTTCTTCTTGTGACAACATCCTCCTGATGCTTCAGGTAGTATGTAAGCATATCCTTGATGTTGAGTATCTTAGGTACCCCATCCACCAGGGCCAGCATTATACATCCAAATGTATCCTGGAGCTGTGTGTGCTTGAAAAGCTGGTTGAGTATTACGTTGGCATTGACATCCTTTCTAAGCTCAATTACAACTCTCATTCCCTCTCTTGATGACTCATCTCTTATATCAGTGATTCCATCTATTCTCTTGTTCTTGACAAGATCGACCATATTCTTGATAAGTAGGGATTTATTTACCATATATGGCAGTTCGGTTACAACAATGCGGTGCTTTCCGTTGGTCATTGTTTCGATTTCTGTGATTGCACGTACTTTTATCTTGCCTCTACCTGTTCTGTATGCATCGTTTATTCCCTGTCTGCCCAGTATCTGTGCGCCTGTAGGGAAATCAGGACCCTTTACTATGTCCATGATCTCATCTATCTCTGTTTCACGTCCCTCCTCCACTCTGTTATCGATGATCTTTATAGCTGCATCGATAGTTTCCTTCAGATTATGTGGTGGAATATTGGTAGCCATACCTACTGCGATACCTGATGTGCCATTTACCAATAGGTTAGGATAACGTGATGGAAGTACCACTGGTTCCTTCTCTGTACCATCAAAGTTAGGTGTGAAATCAACTGTATCCTTGTTGATATCTGCCATCATCTCCATGGATATCTTGGAAAGTCTTGCCTCTGTATATCGCATGGCAGCGGCATGGTCACCGTCGACCGATCCAAAGTTTCCATGTCCATCCACAAGTGGATATCTGGTATTCCACTCCTGAGCCAGCTTTACAAGTGCCTCGTATATTGAACTGTCTCCATGTGGATGATATTTACCCATTGTATCACCGACGATACGCGCACATTTACGATGTGGCTTGTCCGGTCCATTGTTAAGTTCTATCATAGAGTGAAGTATTCTTCTCTGAACAGGCTTGAGTCCATCTCTAACATCAGGAAGGGCTCTGGCTGCTATAACGCTCATGGCATAATCTATGTATGAACGCTCCATCGTCTTTTTCAGACCAACTTCATCTATTTTATCAAAAATCTTGTCGTCATCCATTTTTTGATTTCCTTTCTCTCGATATTCGTTGTATTTTATCACTTTTATTTAATCAATATACTATATATCGAGATTCTTTACATACTTGGCATTTGTCTCTATAAACTCACGACGTGGCTCAACCTTATCTCCCATGAGAACGTTGAATGTCATATCGATCTCTGACTCATCATCGTCATCGATTGCTACTCTGAGAAGTATTCTTCTCTCAGGATCCATTGTTGTCTCCCAGAGCTGCTCTGCATCCATCTCTCCAAGTCCCTTGTATCGCTGGATCTTGTTGTTCTGGTCTCTTCCAACTTCATCGAGAATATTGTTCAGCTCATCGTCACTGTATGCATACCATACCTTCTTGTTTCTCTCCAGCTTGTAGAGAGGTGGCTGTGCCAGATATACATGTCCCTTTCTGATAAGATCAGGCATGAATCTGTAGAAGAATGTGAGGAGCAGAGTTGCTATATGAGCTCCATCAACATCGGCATCGGTCATGATGATGATCTTGTTATATCTGAGCTTCTCTATATTGAAGTTCTCATGGATACCTGTTCCAAATGCGGTGATCATAGCTTTGATCTCCTCATTTCCAAGGATTCTGTCTATTCTCGCCTTCTCAACATTCAGTATCTTACCTCTGAGTGGAAG
>CAVCCL010000117.1:0-2066 GCA_963600665.1 Bifidobacterium catenulatum
CCTTATCTATGCTAACAAATATATGGTAAAAATTCAACGAAAAAAATCGAAACTTAACCATTTATTTTCCAGAACAAAAAAATAATAAGTATAGCCCAAATGATGGATATGTGATAGAATGAAAAAGGTTGAAAAATGCAATACTATGGCCTTAGGGCAGAACAGAGGTAATCGATATATTATGGAACATCAATGGTCAAAGGCATACAAACCAAAGAGAAAACTTTACGTGCTGAGGTCCAGAGAGTCAGAGGGATTTGACGATTTTTGTCAGGAGAATGGCTATGACTGGTACAAGTGCTTTAGCAACATATACAGGCCGCTGGCAAACAGGGCTTTGTTTTATATGCCTGAGAAGATGATGGACGCCGGATATTCGCGTCTGTGTGGAGGAGTGGAGATAGGATACAGTGATATGGAGGTGGTTCCTCAGAACTGTGTGAGCATCACGGTTCCGGGATTCGACGTTGTGGATATAAAGGGATTTGATATATCTCTGATAGAGGATATACCGAGACTCATGACCATGGCGTATTCATATGCCAAGTTGTATATAGAGACGGAGAAGCTGCATATTGTTTCCAACCACAAGCTTCCATATATATGTTACATGGAGAGCGCAGACAGTCTGTGCGTGGAGATTCCAGTATGGTCCAAGAAGACCAAGACGGAGGAGATGCTGACTCTTGACAACATGAGCAAGAGAGATCTCTATGAGATAGCATACAGGGAGCCTGCCACCGGACATTACAACTGGACATGGCTCAAGGAGAAGCTTGAGCAGTGCGAATATATAGGATTGGATCAGTTTATATTTGCCAGATTCGACATAAAGGGCTTCAGACTCATCAACAACGTTATGGGTCGTGAGGTGGCAAAGGATCTGTTCAGATATATCTGCGACGCCATGACCAAGCAGGACTGGATATTGTACTCTGCTAAGTGTGAGAGTGATGATTTTGCCATGATAATAAAGTATATGCCGGAGGATGAGATAATGAACCGGCTGTATACATTCTTTGAGGAGATAGGACAGCTTCCGTCGAACAGGAAGTATAAGATATTCTATAGTTGCGGTATCGTATTCTACGATGAGTTTGAGAAACTCAACATGTCCATGCGTATTGAGGACATGGCGCAGATGGCGCACCTCCAGTGTATCAAGACCAATGTAAATGAGATCAAGATATACACGTCGGAGATGAAGAAGGAATACACCATGGCACAGCAGTACAAGCTGGAGCTTCCTGATGCCATAGAGAATGAAGATCTCATGGTTTATCTTCAGCCGAAGTACAATCCACAGAACGACACCCTGACCGGTGCTGAGGCTCTGATAAGATGGTTCTACAAGGGTGGAGATATACTCTCGCCGAAGTATTTTGTGCCGCAGTTCGAGACTGACGGAACTATAGACATCATAGACAGGTATGTGCTGAGACAGGTGTGCAAGAAGTTCAAGGAGTGGAAGGAGCTTGGCTACCCGCTCTACCCGATATCCTGTAACCTCTCGAGACACCAGATATCCAGACCGGATCTTATATATATACTGTGTGATATAGTCGATGAATACGGGGTGGATCATTCGCTTATAGACTTTGAGATAACTGAGAGTGCGGATTTCGCTGACGTGCAGTATCTGATAAAGGTACTCAAGGATCTGAAGGCTGAGGGCTTCAAGATATCCATGGACGACTTT
Source organism: Bifidobacterium catenulatum (assembly GCA_963600665.1). GTDB lineage: Bacteria > Bacillota > Clostridia > Lachnospirales > Lachnospiraceae > Coprococcus. The sequence goes on from CAVCCL010000117.1 coordinate 1,700, forward strand.
GGAACAGGATACTCCAGTATGGCACTTCTTAAGGATATGCCGCTGGACATAATCAAGATAGACAAGAGCTTTATTGACGGAATAGCCACCGGTGAGCCGAACAATAAGGACATGCTCATGACACAGGATATCCTTGCCATGTCAAGGCATCTGGGAATCAGAAGTCTTGCGGAGGGCGTAGAGACATTTGAGCAGAAGGAGTATCTGAGAGAGTGGGGATGCCACTACATCCAGGGCTATTACTACAGTAAGCCTATACCTATCACGGGATATGAATATCTTCTCAAGAAGATAATGCTGGGACAGAACTAGCCGGATGATGGTGCTATATAGCGACATATAGAGAATATACAGAATAGTATAAGAG
>CAVCCL010000118.1:0-5180 GCA_963600665.1 Bifidobacterium catenulatum
ATATAGTTCCGCCCATGGCATCCACAAGACTCTTCACGATCGGGAGTCCAAGTCCCGTACCTCTTGTCTTCTCACTCAGTTTAGATTCCTCCTGTACAAACGGATCATACAGATGCTCCTGAAACTCATGGCTCATTCCTATTCCGTTATCCTTCACGTGGAATCTTATTCCCACTTCACCATTCTCTCCATTTTCTTCATCGCCAAATCTCTCCGCAGTGAATTCAATTATTCCTCCCATCGGAGTGAATTTGACTGCATTAGAAAGAAGGTTGAAGAATATCTGACTGAATCGCAGCCTGTCAACGTTGATACATGGGATATCGTCTCTCAGATCAAACACAAACTTAATATTCTTCTCATCGATCAGAGGCTTTATAACTGTCTGTATAGAGTCTATAAACTCCTCTTTGGAGAATGGTCCTTCATGCAGTGACATCTCTCCATTCTCGATCTTGCTCAGATCCAGAATATCATTGATAAGACCGAGCAGGAACTTGCTCGAAGATTCTATCTTCCCAAGGTATTCTTTTATCGTCTGTACGTCATCCTCATACTTAGCCAGGTGTGTAAGTCCGATTATGGCGTTCATCGGGGTTCTGATATCATGGCTCATTCTGGACAGGAATTCCGACTTGGCATTTGCCGCCGATTCAGCTTTCTTCGCCAGGATCTCCAGTTCTTCATTCTTCTGATGTATCTCCTGATACAATTTTTTTCTTCTTCCATCCTCAACTGTAACATCACACAGAATGTATATGACCGCATAACTCGCATTGATGATAAGCCATCCCGGATGTGCAAGCTGAACCCATGTAAATGTGCCTGTTATCGCAAAGAATATGAATAACAGCAAGCCATTAACCCGAGGCTCTATCTTTCTCCAGTTGAGCACGGCAAGGAAAAGTCCAAGCGCCGAATACAGCATGATAAATCCAACACCGACAGGCATAAACAAAATGCCCCTCTCATATTCCATATCTGATGATAATTTGAAGAAAAGCCCTGTGAATGGATTACTGAGAGCAACCAGTATATACAGAACATAAGGTATCACCATGATACCTATCCATCTGAGCAGCCTTTTAAGTGAATAATCTGAATGAATAATTACATATGCATAGCTAACCCACACGACGGCAAGAAGCGGCATACTTGCAACATATATTGTCATGGAAATCTGGTAGATCCACCAGTTATCAGCACAGTTCATTGCGATGGACGACACTACATCGATACCATCACCAATGATACTAAAGACAAGCAAATAGAAAAACGAAGAGCTTTGTACATCCAACTCTCCAATCCCCAGTTTCAGTTTACGCCTTCTCTCTTTTCTAAGGCCAGCTTCTTTGATCAGCATAATAAGAAATACAACTAATGCAAAGACATCAGTTTCAACATGCCACATATTCTGTTTCCTCCATATCTTTCTTGATCTCGCGACCAATCATGCCCAACCATGGCATATATCTGCCATCCGGTAAGGCCCACGCCTAGTTACTCTAAGTCGTTCCCAACACAAAATTAACAAAGGTGTTGCATTTTCTGTTGATAATGTAACTTTTCAAGATTTTATTTAGATATGGAAGTTTGAACTAACCTATATAAATTTGATCCTAAAAAAAGGGAATTGTCCAGCACGCAATTTATATAAATATTTGATGGTGCCGCACTTCGTTTTGTCAAAATTACTAACAAAATCTGACTTGCATCTAGTGTACCATGCAACGATAGATTTGTCTAACTTTTTCTGGAATTGTTGGACATTTTTACTGTTTGACGAAAGAAAAAACACCAGCATACCAAATACATTGGCAAGGTTCTACCTGCCGCCGTATTTTGTATGCTGGTGGTATACTGTCTGCATCTGTGGAAAAGGCAGATCATCACAAATATAAATCCGGTCTTCTGAGCTGTGTATATGGCCTGCGCGCCCTGACCTCGCGGCACATCTGTATATCCACATCCACATATACTATCTGCTCCGTGTCATCTGCTTTGGTGATGACTCCGCCATTTGCGTCAACCACTATGGACTCACCGGAGAAATCCATATCCCCCTCAACGCCCACTCTGTTGCACATCGCAAGTATCACACTGTTTTGGAATGCCTGAACTCTGAGTTCCCACTCAAACATCTCTGACGGCTCTGCCTTTGTGTTCACTGTGGGAATCAGTATGATATCTGCACCCATCAAGACTTCAGTCCTAATACTCTCAGGATAGTGCCTGTCAAAGCACACTACGATCCCGATATTGCCAAGGTCTGTCTTAAATACCTTGAATCCATCGTCCGATGGCGTGTAGTAGTCCTGTTCAAAGAATTTGTCTGCCTGGGCCACATGGACCATCTTCTGTACACCGAGAATCTCTCCATCCCGGCCTATCAGTATGCTGGCATCATACGGCCTGCCATGTTCCACGAGGTACAGATTCGGCACTGCCATGATGCCACTCTGCCTGCATTCATCACAGAACCTTCTCACTATATCTGAATCCGGTTCCACACGGTAGGCACTTACATCCCGTCCTCTGTATTGCGGGAAGAATTCAGTGAGCTGCACCTCCGGAAAAAGTACAAGATCAGCGCCCTGCTCTGCCGCATGTCTGATAGCCTCAATGCTTTTATCCATATTCTGTTCCATACTGCCTGAGGCAGACATTTGCACCATAGCAAGACGCATAAGCCACTACACTCCTTCTACCATGATATTTGATCTTAAATCATCTTACTGATCTCTCTATTGTCCAAGCTCACTCAGCGATCCGGCATCACCCACAGCACAGAACTTTCCATTCTGTATATATTGCTTCAATACTTCCACCATAGGCTTAAGTGTATCACTTGTAGCTTCAAGTATCTCTGTGCGTACCCTTGCTATATCTGACGCCTTTATGCCCTTCAGATATCTGACGCACTCCTGGTCACACACACCGGCAGGTGACATGAGTGGATCTATCATGTTAAGTGTGCCTATGATAATATCATCAAGTGGCATTCCCTGCGCTGCAAACTGCTCAAGGAAATCTGCCATACCGCTGTATGCCTCCCTCGTACCCGCAAGATTCGGATCTCTGTACGAGTACACAAATACATTGCCATTCATCTGGGTTCCCATGCCGGTTCCATATGCACCGCCCTGGACTCTGACCATATTCCACAGATATCCAAATGACATCAGAGATGACAGAACAGCCCAGCTTCCACTGAAGCTGCTTCCAAGACTGTACAGATTGTGTCCAAATCCCGAGAATCCCACACTTGCCGGTATCTCTATGCTGCTGTCCTCACTGTCGTATGAAGGGCAGTCCGCAGCTTTTCCGATCTCATTTACAGGCAGTGCTGTTATGAGGCTCTCAAGCACGTCATCACTGACATTTTCACTGCAGCCCACAAACATTCTGTTCCTTGCAAAAGCCTTTGTCATAAGGCGTTCAAATACCTCCGGGTATTCTTCTGCTTTATCCATGAATCCTTCAGCAAAGTCTGAGAACCAGCGCACGAATGTCTCTCCGTCGAGAAGCTCCTTCATGGCATTCTCTCTTGAGAATGCCGACAGTGCTCTGGTGATCGCAAACTGATGTCCATTTGCTATCAGTGCCTGCTTTATCATGTATTCATTCTGCATGACTGTCTCATATATCTTGTCTATCTCGTCATACCTTCCGCGGGTGAACAGTTCTGTGAGCAGATCTGCAGCCTCGGACATATTCTCCTCAAGGACTCCGGCTGTAACCACCAGGTAAGGCTTGCACTCGTCAAGCTCTCCCGGCTTTGCCATGACCTCAACTCTTGCAGACAGACTTCCGATAACAGTCTTTATCTTTGTCTGAAGCTCATCTCCGGCATAATTCTCAGTGCTGAGTTCTCCAAAGCTTGCCGTCAGAGCTGATGTGAGCTGAAGATCCCCGGCAGAATAATCTGATATATCAAAATACATATTGAGGTATGCGATGCCATTTGTATCCTCTTTTACTCGAATCACCTTTACACCAGCCAGGTCTGTCAGATCAGTGTCCACAGTCTTTATCTGCTCTGGTACATCTGAAAGTTCAAGGTGCGGCAGTGACATCATGGCCTCCTCTGTATCCTCAGTCTGCTGCCATTCCTGCATCCTCACGAAGCTGTCATATACCTGTTTCATCTGGCTTTCATCCCAGGCTGCAACAATGCTGTCTATCTTATCCGCTTCCGCCTGTGCATCCTGCTCGCCCTTTGTCAGTGAAGGCAGAACATAAAGATACGACTTATCATCAGCATTTCCAAGCAGCTCCTCAAGCAGATCTTCAAAATATCCTGTATCTATTCTTTTCCTCAGGCTGTCAAATATATCTGTATTATCAATATGTGTGAGTGGATCATCGCCATACAGCCAGCCAGCGTATGCCTTCATCGCAAGTTCTATTCCGTATGGCTCACTTATCTCCCTGTTCTCGAATGCCATTCTCTCAAGAGACGCTCTGAGCGCAGCCCTGTCAAGGCCATCCGTTGTCATCTTATGTGCGATCTCTGCTATGCTCTCCCTGATCGACTGGAACATCCCTTCACCTGTATTGTAGAATACAAGCAGAAAACTGTTCTGGTACATCTCCTCATTCACGATCATACTCATGTCCTGTGCAAGTCCTCTTTCAAGGACTTTACGCTTAAGAGGTGCATCATTGGAACCGGTCAGATAATCAGCAAGTATCTTCGCAGCGTAGAGCTTCTCCACCTCGTTATGATCACAGAGTATCCTTGATACGCACATGTGCGCAAGCTCCTGCTCACCATCCTGGGCTTCGTAGTTCACGTTTTTCTCAGCTGCCACAGGTGTCTGACTTTTGAATTCAAAATCATTCTCCCTGTACTCATACTTTGACAGATATTCCTCATCTATATACTTTAAGAACTTCTCCACATCCATATGACCATCAAGGAATATCCTTGCATTTGACGGATGATAGAATCTCCTGTGGGTCTCTATAAACTTCTCATATGTTAGATCAGGTATATTCTCAGGACGTCCTCCGCTTGTATATCCATAGCTGTTATCCGGGAAAAGCATACACTGTGTCTCGTCAGCCATGAGCTGATCCACATCTGCAAATGCCCCCTTCATCTCACTGAACACGACCCCATTATAGTATGGCTTCTGTCCCTCAGACTCAAACTCATAGTGCCAGCCCTCCTGCAT